>QHXD01000224.1 GCA_003223895.1 Acidobacteriota bacterium | reverse complement strand
CGACCACGGGGTCCAACGTCGGTTTTACCGTCGAACCAGGGGAGCCCTCGGATGGCATCAGCAGCGGGAGAGGAACCCCGAGCGCTTGGTGGACATGGACTGCGCCCTGCTCGTTCACCGTCACGCAGCCCACGTCGTTCATCGACACCATCGGGAGCAACTTCGACACGGTGCTCGGGGTCTTCACCGGTCCGAGCTTGGATAAGCTGTCGCTATTCGCGGCCGACGACGACTCCAGCGGCAGTTTTCGGACGAGCCGAGTACCAAGCACATTCCCGGGGCCCTCCACGCTGAACATCGTGGCTGGTACCGTCTTCCACATACGCGTCCGGAGTTTCTTCGCCAATATTACCGGGAATATCACGCTCAACATCAATAGCTGCGTTCCGACAATCACGGGGATTATACCCAACTCGGGAGCCCAGAGTACGATCCTCAGGGCGACGATCACGGGCACCAACCTGGACGGAGTAATTGCAGCCGACTTCGGAAGTGGGGTCACGGCTCGCATCGAAAGCGGCGGAACCGCCACGAACCTGCCCGTCACAATCACGATTGCTGCGGATGCAACCCTCGGATCGCGGACAGTAACACTGGCGACGCCAACACAAACGTCGCCCCCGTTCTGCTGCTTCACGGTGAACCCGTCCGTGCCGGTAATCACGGTGATCACACCGACCTCGGGAGCCCAGGCCACGACGGTCGCAGCGAGGATCATGGGCGATAGCCTGAACGGCGCAACCCAGGTCAAGTTCAGCGGGACGGGGATCACAGCCCCTATCGGAAGCGGCAGCGGAACCGCCACGAGCCTGCCCGTCATGATCACGATTGCTCCAAGTGCGCCCCCGGGGCCACGCACAATGACAGTGACCACGCCGGGAGGGACGTCACCGGATTTCTGCTGCTTCACGGTGACGCCACAGCTCACGCTACAGCCGACGATCAACGACCTGGCGGCGACGCCGCCGGGCTTGAGCCAAGCGGTAGTGCCGTTCCTTGGCGGTCCGTTTACACTCGTCGTCAACGGACAGAACTTGCAAGGTGGAGTAGTTTCCGTGGACGCGGTGGGCGTGGGCACGGGTTTCGTGGCTGCGTTTCCCACCGAATTGAGCGCAGACATAACAACCGATATCCTTTCATCGCCGGGAGCCAGAGGGGTGTCGGTGACCAAACCCGGGAGTTTGATATCGAACATCGTGAATCTGAACGTGGTCCGTCATGGAGACGTCAACTCCAACGGCTCTGTCACCATAGCTGACGCGCTGGTGACCGCGCTGACTGTGGGCGGAATCGTCAAGCCTCCACTGCCCATGTCGATCGGAGATGTGAATCTGAACGCGTCCGCCAACATCGGCGACGCCTTGGAGATCGCGTTGCTTGCCGGGCGCATGAAGGCAGATTGGGACGTGCCGCAGGTCTCGTCGGTGTCTCCTGCACCAGCGATGAGAGGCAACACTTTGACCATCACGGGCACCGGTTTTGCGGCCACGCCGTCGGATAACTTAGTGTTCTTTACGGTTCCCAACAACGGCGCCGTGCGGGTGATTCCGACCGCGGGAACGGTAACCACCCTGACCGTGATGGTGCCGAACGATGCGCTGAGTGGGCCGATGCAGGTGTACCGAAGGGATGTGCCACTGGGCGGTAGGGAATTCCCGCTTATCGTGGCGGGTACGACGATTTCTTTGGCGTTGACCAGGGTAAACCCCTACTTCCAAGTCCAGGTTGGAGCCACAGTCACACTGGAGGGAATGGGGTTCGATGCGACGCCGGGCAACAACACGGTCCTGTTCAAGTCGGCCACGGGCACCATCGCTGCGGTGGTGACGGCGGCAAGCACAACGAGCCTGACCGTAACGGTCCCGCCAGGCGCCGTCTGCGGTCCAGTCACCGTTGTTACGCCTTCCTTGCAGACGAGCAACCAACGTATGGTGACAATATCAGGGACGAGTTGCGGCGTGCAGTTGGCTGACATATGGGGCGCTGGCTCGTCAGGCGACACGCTGGTGCTCGAAGGCGCGGGCTTTGACGTGGTGAACCCAGGCAATAACGGGGTGCGGTTTGCTTCCAGCGCCGGTGGGACGGTCACGGCGCCAGTGCTGGCTGCCGGAGGCACGCAGTTGCATGTACGCGTTCCCGACACTGCGATAGAAGGCAATGTGACGGTAACCGTTGGTTCGACGACGTCGAACGCCGTACTCTATCGCACGCCGCCGAGGATGACGCCGTCGTCCGTGGCTGTCGTGATCAGCGGCCCTGAAGCGTTGGGCTCCTATCAGGTGACGATTGGCTTCAACAAAAATATCGTGACGGTAAATCCGGCCAACGTGAAAGGCGGGACCGGCGCAGGATTTACTGGAAATCCAACCACCGTGAACGTGGATAACAACATGGGAGTGGTGACGATCAATCACTTCCAGGTCGGCAACTCTCCGACCGGGCTATTCACGGTCGCCAACATCACCTTCACGCCCGTGGCCGTGGGGACGACCAACCTGTCGTTGTTTGGCATATCCCTCACAGACACAAGTGGCGGGAATCTCCCCAACCGTTTGAGCCTGAGCAGCCCAACGGTCACGGTGTTACGCGTGCCGTAGCCGGCATTCTCCGGCTGAATGTCGAATAGCCTTGGCTGATTCACGGTCAACGCTATTCGACATTCGCCGGACAGCAACCAGGCTGCGACCTCATCGACTCCCCGCTGTTTCGCAACGGAATTCCCAAGGCTCTGGTGGTGTCCCGTGAGCAGCGACTCGCCCGTTGACGATGCCGTTTTCTTCCTGGACGCGGCGTCAGTTCGCAATGGTGAACGTCTGGCTCGCTGTGTCCGCGACTCCGCTCGAGTCCCGCGTGATGCCGACAACGTCAGTTGGCCGCTCGTGATTCCGTCAAAACTGGTAGTCCGGCTTTGCAGATTCTTGAATTCCCGATAGGACCCGGTCCTCCCGTCTGACTGTCTTTCATCAATCTTGGGAGATAGAGTTCAACCAAAAGTGTAGGGACTCTATGATTTTTTGTATTTGTGGATTAAACGCCATCACGCGAACAATGGCTGACGCGGCGAAACGGAGATGCAAGCATTTATCTTCCCGGGACTTACGGGATGCATTCGAATTTTTCCGCAAAGGATGATGCTAACGGCCGAGGGGTAATCGGCGTGCTCATTTCTCGCGGCTCCGATTGTCAAATACTCAAAAAAATTGTCCAATAGCCAGGAAATCTGAGGGTGCGCAATGCTGTATCTGTTCGAGATCTACATGATTGTGGTGACGCTCGTGTTTATTCTTGCTCTTGGAGTGTCGCTGATTCTCTATCTGTCCGCAATCAGCGGAATTTTCATCACCCGGCTGTTTCATGCGACCCGCTCTCACGCCGGGAAGCCTCTGACCTCATCCCGAATGCGGTGGTTGCCAAAGCCAGTCCGGTACCTCTTCCGAGTGCCCGAAAGCGAAGTCTTCGATCGGGAGTGACGGATCGCGCCTTATGTGGTGGCAGGTGAAGTGAGCGGGAGCCGGATGATGAATACCGACCCAACGCCCGGTTCGCTTTCGCATTCGATCGAGCCGTTGTGAGCCTGGACGATGGCTTGCGCGATCGACAATCCCAGGCCGCCGCTTTGGGTTTCGATGGAGCCGGTTTGAGCGACTCGGAAAAACCGTTCGAAGATTCGTGGAACGTGTTCTTTCGCGATGCCGATTCCCTGATCCTGGAACCGAATGCGAACCTCATTATCGGCAGTCAGAGTGATGTGCAGCCGTGTGCCCGATGGCGAATACTTGATCGCATTATCGATGAAGATCAGGAAGAGCTGGCGCAGGAATGCACAGTCGCCCCGAAAGAGAACATCGCGCTGCAGTTCCCGCTCGATGTGGATCTGCTTGTGATTTGCCAGTGGCGCTGCCAACCCGCAGGATTCTTCCAGGACTTCCTCGAGATATAACGGTTCGGGCGCAAGTCTGAGCTGGCCGGCATCTGCCATCGACAGTGTGAAGAGGCCATCCACGATACGGCTCAGTTTTTTCAGTTCGGAATCCATGATTCGCGCCGCACTCTCGTACTCGGCCGTACTCCTCGGACGTGTGAGGAGCAACTCGGTCTCTCCGCGGAGGACCGAAAGCGGCGTCCGCAACTCATGCGATGCGTCGGACACGAACTGCCGAAGCTGTCCAACAACCGAGTCGATCCGGCCAAACAGGTTCCCGGCGTAGAAGCCGAAAATTGCGGCGGTGAGCAGAAGGCTTGTCGGGAAGAGAACAAAAGCGAAATGACGCAAGGTTTGGAGGGCAGATTCGACATCTTGCGTGGGCGCGCCGACGACCAGGAACAACGACTGGTCCCCCGCCGTAAACGGGACTATCGCCGCCCTGATCTTTCCTGCGTTCCGTGTTTTAACAGTCTGAAAACCAGCCTCGCCGGCCAATGGCAAGTCGGACGAAAGGTTCTTTGACCGCTGCAGAACCTGGCCTGACGTGCTGAGCACCTCAAAGTATTGATCCACGAGGTCGAGTTGATCGACGTCCTTTTCGTCCGGGTCCGCACTCAGATCCGCGATGATCGGTGCGGCGGTCTCCGTCAGCGTGCGATCGAGTTGACTGCGCATGACCTTCTCGAACGCGAAATAGAATCCGGTGAAGGTCAGCGCGAGCAAGGTTCCCGCAACGGCGCCGAACAACAACATCATGCGTAAGCGTATGGACAGTCCCCGGATCATTCTGCAACCTTCAGGCAGTAGCCGACACCGTGCACCGTGTGAATGATCTTCGGAGATCCCTGAACGGAAATCTTCTGGCGCAGTCGGTTGATGTAAACCTCCACAAGGTTCGTTTCACTGTCGAAGTGCGCGTCCCAGACATGCTCGACGATCTCCGTGCGGGATGCCACATCGGGCGCCCGGCCCATGAGAAATTCGAGGAGCGCAAATTCCTTGGCAGTCAGAGCGATCGTCTGTCCGCAACGCCGGACCCGCCGCTGCTGGCGATCCAGTTCGATGTCTGCATACCTGAGCATCGGTCCGCCTTTGTTGAGGCGCCGGCGAACCAGTGCGCGAACCCGGGCGAGGAGTTCAGCGACCGCGAAAGGCTTCGTCAGGTAGTCATCGGCTCCCGCATCGAGGCCTTCGACCCGCTGTTCGACGAGACCACGTGCCGTGAGCATGAGGATCGGGGTATCGACATTGGCGTCGCGAAGTTCGCGGCATACTTGAATGCCGCTCAAGCCTGGCAAACGGACGTCGAGAAGAATACTGTCGTAGGACGTCCCGGTCGCCATCTCCAGCGCTTTCTCGCCGGTGTCCGCGTGATCTACTGCATAAGCGTTCTCCCGCAGTGCCCGGCAAACGAAGCTTGCAACACGGCGCTCGTCTTCAACAACCAGAATTCGCATAAGTCCAGATTATAAATAAGAATTAATCCTGTTTTAAGGTCTTGTCGTCCAGTACTGTATAAACTCCCGGTATCAAAAAGGAGGCGGATCGATGCGCAAACTATTCCTGCTGGCTGTGTTGTTGGTTACCGTGTCGGCGATTGCCGCTGGAACCGGCTACCACATTCTCAAGGAAATCAAGGTTGGAGGCGAGGGCGGCTGGGATTACCTTACGATGGACAGTGCCGCACGCCGGTTATATGTGTCCCACACGAACAAGGTCAACGTTATAGATCCGGACGCCGGCAAAGTCGTTGGCGAGATTCCCGACACGCAAGGCGTCCATGGGATCGCTATCGCACCCGGATTGAACCGCGGTTTCACCAGCAATGGCCGGGGCAATAACGTCACGATCTTTGATTTGAAGACATTGAAGCCAATCGGCACGCCCGTGATGACGGGTGAAAATCCGGATTCCATCAGGTTTGAGCCCAATTCCGGCCGCGTCTTTACTTTTAACGGCAGGTCCAAGGACTCGACCGCTATCGACGCGAAAACCGGAAAGGTCGTCGGCACGATTCCAATGGGGGGCAAACCCGAGTTCTCCGTAGCCGACGGCAAGGGCAAGATTTATGTGAATATTGAAGACACGAGTGAAGTTGTCGAGATCGACGCCGCGAAAGCTTCCGTTACGAAACGTTATTCACTGAAGCCCTGCGACGGCCCCTCGGGACTTGCCATCGACGTGAAGAACCGCAAGTTGTTTTCGGTTTGCGGCAACAGGCTGATGATTGTCTCCGACCCGGATTCAGGAAAAGTTCTGGCCACTCCCGCTATCGGCCAGGGCTCCGATGGTGTTGCTTTCGATCCCTCGACTGGATCCAATGGGGACGGCACGCTGACCATCGTGCATGAGATGGGAGGTAAGTGGGAAGTCCTCGAGAACGTCGCGACCGCACGCGGTGCCCGCACGATCACGCTCGACGAGAAAACTCATAATGTGTATGTTCCGGTCGCGGAGCCTGCTCCCGCTCCTGCCGGTGGAGGACGTGGACGGGGCTATGTCCCGGATAGTTTCAAAGTCCTGGTCGTCGGTAAATAGATCCAGAAAGGAAGCCCGATGAGACTTCGACTGGGTATTTTCAGCTTTGCGCTTTCGGTGTTGCCGTCTGCTTTCGCACAAAATCCGCCAACTGTGCCGCCGCCCATTCAACTGGTGGTGCCCGAAGTGCAGGATGCGCTGGACCGCGCGAAGCAGAACGATACCCAGTATCTAACCGCCGTCAGCGATGCGCTGATCGCCCGTGAGGATGTGCTTCAGACAAAAAACTCGTTGCGCCCCACAGTAAGCAGCGTGTGGGATTACCTTGGAACGCAGGGCGACGGGCTTACGCCCAACGGCCGTTATGTTACGAACGACGGCATCCACGTTTATCGCGCGTGGGGCGTTGCGCATCAGGACCTCTCTCCAAATAATGTTTTCAGGACCGGCTATCGCAGGGCGCAGGCAGCGGAAGCTTTGGCAAACGCCAGAGTCCAAATCGCACAACGCGGCCTGATCGTTACTGTAACGAGGAATTACTACGCTCTTGTTACGTCTCAGCGGAAGTACGCCACCGCCCAGCAGTCGGCTCAGAACGCCGCGCGTTTTCTCGAGATCGCCCAGCAGCAGGAAAATGTCGGCCAGGTGGCGCATGCCGACGTCGTGAAGGCCCAGGTCCAGTTCGAACAGCAGAACCAGACCTTCGAGGAAGCGTCGCTTGCCATGCAGACCGCGCGTTTGAATCTCGCGGTGCTTCTGTTTCCAATCTTGAACGAGAACTTCACGGTCGTGGATGATCTCGCTTCGGCCCAGATGCTGCCGCCATTTCCTGATATTCGCGTAATGGCGGAACGTCAGAATCCGGATCTCCGCGTGGCCGAGGAGATCCTGCGCCAGGCAGGTGTGGATGTCAGCAGCGCCCGCTATGCCCGGCTTCCATCATTTACGATTGACGCTAATTACGGTCTCGAGGCCAACGCTTTCGCGCTTCACGCCATCCAGGCCGCCCAGCCTCAATTCGGCGCGCTGCCGACCCTCGGTTACTACATCGTGGGTCACCTGACCGTGCCGGTCTGGGATTGGGGAACTCAACGCAGCAAAGTGCGCCAGGCCCAGCTTCGCGAGCAACAGGCGAAGGTGCAGCTAACGCAGGCTCAGCGCCAATTGGTGAGCAATCTCTATGCTTTTTATAATGAGGCCCTGGTCGCCCGTTCGGCGGTGGACCGCCTTCGGCGCGCGGCGGATCTCGCAACCGAGAGCCTGCGGTTGATCAACCTGCGCTATCAGGCGGGTGAGTCCACGGCTCTGGAAGTGATCGATGCGCAGAACACTCTCGTGCAGTCGCGGAATGCTTTCGATGACGCCGAGACCCGATATCGCGTTGCGCTTGCGAACCTGCAGACTGTTACTGGAAACTTCTAGCCATGTTGAAACTTAAACCAATTGTCCTGTCTATGGGCCTGCTCCTGCTGTCGAACTGCAAGGCTAAACCGGAGGCAGAGCCCGAACCCGTGGTTACTGTCGATGTCGCGCCCGTACTGAGCTCGGCTATCCAACTCAAGGTCAAGGCCGATGCTGTGCTTTACCCCCTGCAGCAGGCGGCGATTGTTCCGAAGATCACAGCTCCCATCAAAAAGTTTTACGTGGAGAAAGGCTCGACTGTTCGTGCAGGCCAGCTGCTGGCGGAACTCGAGAACCAGGACCTGGCCGGCACTGTTGCAGAGGC
Organism: Acidobacteriota bacterium; assembly: GCA_003223895.1. Taxonomy (GTDB): domain Bacteria; phylum Acidobacteriota; class Terriglobia; order 20CM-2-55-15; family 20CM-2-55-15; genus 20CM-2-55-15. Next base: position 1,741 of record QHXD01000224.1, on the reverse strand, counting down.
GAAAGCCGCGTACGATCAGGCGGAAGCGGCGTATCAGACAACGGCCAGAGCCACAGTGCCCGAAGATCTCCGCAAATCGGAGCTGGACGTTCAGACAACGAAAGAAACAATGGACGCGCAGCAAAAGGTTTATCAGGGCCGTCAGACCTTGTTCAAGGAAGGCGCGATAGCGCAAAAGGATGTGAACGACGCCCTGGTCGCATTCACGCAGGCACGGAACCAGTACGAGCTCGCGCGCACGCACCTTCAGGCTTTGCAGGCGATCAGCCAGGACCAGACGCTTAAAGGCGCCGCGGCGCAGCGCGACGCCGCAAAAGCACGATACGAATCCGCGCAGGCGCAGCTCGCCTATTCGAGGATTACGAGCCCGATCAGTGGTGTCGTTACCGACCGCCCGCTCTTTGCCGGTGAGATGCCGGCAGGCGGCGGCCCCATCATTACGGTGATGGATGTCTCCCAGATCGTGGCCCGGGCTCATGTTTCTCAGGACGAAGCGAAATCTCTGAAGGTCGGCGATCCCGCTCGTTTCATTCCTGCCGACGGTGGCGCTCCCATTCCCGGTAAAGTCACGATCGTCAGTCCGGCCCTCGATCCAACCAGCACTACCGTTGAAGTGTGGGTGCAGGCCGCGAACGTTGGTAGTCGCCTGAAGCCGGGCTCCAGCCTCCGCGTGGAAACGATTGCTCAATCGGTGCCGAACGCGCTCATCATTCCTGAGGCCGCCGTGTTGACCAGCACATCCGGCAGCACGTCCGTGATGGTGGCGACCGCCGACAATAAGCCTCAAAAGAAAAGCGTCACGTTAGGTATCCACGACAACGGTAACGTGCAGGTTACCGAAGGCCTTGTCAGCGGCGAGCGTGTCGTAACAACGGGAGCATTCGAGCTGAATAAACTGGATCCGGAAGTCCTGGCGAAGACGAAGCTTCAGATCCAGCCTCCGAAGGAAGAAGAGGAAGAGGACGAGAAGTAGCAATTACAGCCGCGGAGCGGCCGTAATCCGGCACAGCGGATTGGACAAGCATGAAACTTGAACACCCAGAATTAGAGCGTCTGGACCTGCGAGATCGCGAACTGGAGAATTCGGATCGATACTGGTTTGCCCGCCATTCGGGTTCGATCATCTTTTTGATTCTCGTTTTGACGGTCGTCGGAATCTACGAAGCGCTCAGCATTCCGGTTGCAGTGTTCCCCACGACCAACTTTCCACCATCACGCGGCCAATCGAGGAAGCCGTCAACATCGTTCCCGGTCTCGACGAGGTTCGCTCTAAAACGAGCCGCGGTTCGGCGGAGATCGGCCTGTTCTTCAACTGGACCGTAAACATGGTGGACACGCTGCAGCTCGTGAACGCAGCGGTCTCGCGTGTTCAAAGCAGTCTCCCTCCCACCGCCAAAATCGAGACCAATCGCCTCGATTTTGCGAGTTTTCCGATCATCGGTTACAGCCTGACATCGGATACCGTTCCGCAAACGCAGCTTTGGGAGATGGCGACGTACGACATCAAGCCACGGCTGAACCGCCTTACGGGAGTCGCCAGCGTCGTTGTCCAGGGCGGCGAGCAGCCGGAGTTTCACGTCACACTCGACCCCGCATCGATGCTGCGTGCCAGGGTTTCGGTGACGGATATCGTGACGGCCATCAATCGCACGAACGTCATCGATTCCCCGGGTTTGATGAGCCGGAACCACCAGCTCTTTCTGGGCCTGGTCACCGCGCAGGTCCAAACTCCGGAACAAAT
>QHXD01000902.1 GCA_003223895.1 Acidobacteriota bacterium | reverse complement strand
ATCGCGATAGTTGAGGTCGCACCATTTGCGGTATCGCTTACAGGATATGTGCCGGCGGAATTAAAACTGAACTGAAACGACGACCCAGGGGCGCGAGACTGAGAGTCAAACAGCGTCATTCCGGATGCGTCGACCAGGCGCTGCGCGACGCTGCCTGTCACGCTCCAGCCGACGGTGTCTCCCAGGATCGCGCCAGCTGTCCTGGGAATAAACCCGACATCGTTGACTTGGATCTCACACACCGATTCAGCGATGGTTGTGGTGAGGGTGTTGCCGACTGCCCATCCCGCACCGGGTGGCCAAGCGGTGATTCCGGCAAGGTAGGTGTAGGTATCCCCTTGAGCGCTCGAGACGCGACTCCATTGTTCGCCGTCATAGTGTTCGATAAGACCCTGATAGTCCGAAGTACCATTCGGATAATGATAGCCGCAGGCCCACAGATTGCCTGGGCCAGCGGCCGCGATCCCGAGCAGCACGTTACCCTCGCCCGGAAAATCCTCGCCGGGCACAGCGATGAAGCCTGAGTCGTCTCCATGAAGCAAGAGCGTTCGCCCTTGCGTCCCATCATAATAAAAGCCCGCCGCCCAGGTTTGTCCGTCCGGAGCTGCGAGAACTGCGGCGAGCGAGCTAGGCTGGCCGGGGTTGGGGCTCGGAACGACGTTCCAACTGGTTCCGTCGAAGTGCAACACGAGTGTCGAGGTCACGGTTCCTGAGAGATTCGATTGGTAGCCCACAGCGTAAATGTCGTTAGGGCCGCGGACCGCGATGCCATTCAGTGCATTGGACCCCTCGCCGGGGTTGGGAGTCTGGACGATTGTCCACGAAGCCCCGTCCCAGTGTTCCACCAGCGTCCGGTAGAAGGCGCCCTCGAGGTAGTGACCGGCGGCCCAGATATCGTTCGTTGTGACAGCAGCGACTGCGGAAAGGTAGCTGGCCGAGGATGCAGGGTTCGGGCTCGGCACGATTGTCCAGGCAGCGGCGTCGTAATGCTCAACGAGAGTCTTGATCGTCCCTGAATGAGTCGTTTGGTAACCGGCCGCCCACACATCAGTCCCAGACGACCCGCCAACTCCGCGCAGATAAGCGGCGCCCATCCCGGGCGCCGGAATGGTCATCGTCACCCACTGCGCACCATCGAAGTGCTCGGCCAGCGGCCGGTCGTCGATGCCATCGTAACGGGACCCCACCGCCCAGACGTCGTCCTGCGCGAGCGCCACGACGGCGTAGAAGGAATTGGAACCAGGAGGCGTGGGGGTTTCGCTCCAGGCCGGACGGCATTCTGACGCCACGTTCGTGGCGCCTGTAGCGGAAACGCCCAACAATGCGGCGAGGCCGAGACCCACTGAAAGCGTTCTTCGCAGCGCCGTGGCGGATAAGAACGAAGCCGCGGCCCCAGCGATGGGCGCGAAATGCTTCAATTTGTTGCCAAACATCGAGAATGTTATTGCCAGTTTACCGATTAGTTGTCTGTGATTTGTTTTCATAATTTCTCATGTTCGGGCTGTTGCCTAGACCCTTTTATTATCCTGAACGAACTCGAAGAGACTGTGCTGAAGTTATCTTCGGTGCGCTCAGAATGACAGAACGATTTATGAGATCCGTTCTAAGTCTTTACCCGTGAGACCGCCACGCAAGGAGAACTCGGTAACAGATCCGTTACGTGTTGCCACCCACCAAACACCTTGCCCGCCACACATCCGTCAATCATGCCGCCCCTACTCCTGCGCCGCTTTTGCCGGAAAAAGTCGTTGCGTTCAAATCGCTCACAGCCGATTTTTCAGAACCCAACCCAACTGCATCCGCAATATGACGCAGAAAAATCAGCAGGTTCGTTTCAGGTTTGGCCGCAACGCATGGCTAGCCATCATCATCCTTGCGGTTGCCCTGTGCAGTACGACAACGCAACCGGCCCTGGCGAGGCGTCGTTCTGTGGAGATCGCTGATGCGGCCATCGAGCGAGATTTGGTTTATAAACGCATCAACGGTAGAGAGCTTAGGCTTGACCTCTATCGTCCTCAGAACGCCTCCGGCCCATCCCCCGTTATCCTTTGGATCAATGCTGGAGGCTGGAGCCACGGCCGAAAAGAGCAACACATCCCGGTTATCAGTTTTGTGAACGATGGTTACGCGGTGACGAGCATCGAATTGCGTCTTTCTGGCGAGGCGCCTTTTCCGGCGCAGATCGAAGACTGCAAGGCGGCCGTGCGATGGCTTCGGGCTAACGCGGCCAAGTACAGTTTCGATGCCGACCGAATCGGCGTCGGGGGACATTCCGCGGGCGGACATCTCTCTGCGCTCCTTGGCACTTCTGGCGGAGTACAGGAGCTGGAGGGCAGTGGAGATAACATGTCTTATTCGAGCCGCGTGCAAAGCGGTGTGCGATGTTTCCGGCCCGTCAGATATTCTGCGTCTCTACCACGACGCATCGGACCCCTCGACTGGGACAAGGCCTAAAGCCATATCTTACATCGATGCGTTTTTGGGCGGACCGGCCGAGCAAAATAAAACGAAGGCGATCGCGGCGAGCCCAATCACTTACGTTTCGAAAGATGATCCGCCTTTTCTCATCATCCACGGGGAGAACGACTTTATGGTGCCAGCCAGTCAAGGCGAGTTATTAGCCGTGTCGCTCAAGGCGGCTGGGGTGGAGATGACCCTGGAGGTAACTCCACGAGGACACAGTGTGGGCTTGGGAGATCCCAGGTTGCTACCGATTGTTAAGGCGTTTTCCGACAAATATCTCAAGAAGAGCCAGTGAAGGTGATTCCAAGATCCGATAGCGGCAAATCCTCACTTGGAATCGCACGAACGGTTTAATCCATCATATTCGCATCGCGAAATGCCTCGCTGTGGAAAGAAAATCTTCTGCTGCGGTGCGGGCGGAGGTCGGATGTGGTTCGACGAGGCGCCGTCGCAGCGTGTTTCCGTCTTGCGTTCCCAGGAAGCACTCGCTACCGGCGCGCGCATCCTCGCAACGGCCTGCTCG
>QHXD01000195.1 GCA_003223895.1 Acidobacteriota bacterium | reverse complement strand
GGGTGGGGTACCCGTGGCCTACGAAGTGGCGCGCGCCCTGAACGTTCCACTGGATATTTTTCTCGTCCGCAAACTCGGCGTGCCGGGACACGAAGAAGTGGCCATGGGCGCGATTGCCTCCGGTGGTATCCGGCTCCTCAACGACGACCTCGTTCGGCAATTGAACATTTCGAGGGAAGCGATCGAATCCGTTGCCGCGAGGGAAGAGCAGGAACTCGAGCGGCGAGAACGTCTTTATCATGGCGACAAACCGGCTCCGAATGTTCGAGGACGGAGCGTGATCGTTGTTGACGACGGACTTGCCACGGGCTCGACGATGAAGGTCGCTCTTGCCGCGCTGCGCGAACAGCAGCCTGCGAAACTGATTGTTGCGGTGCCCGTCGCGCCACCCGACACATGCGAGAGCCTTCGCCAGGACGCAGACGACGTTCTGTGCGCCGTGACTCCCGAGCCCTTCATGGCCGTCGGCGCCTGGTACCAGAGCTTTGAACAAACTACTGATGACGAAGTCCGCGACTTGATTCAACGCGCAGCCTGAAGAGGGGGGCAGACGTAATTCGGGGACAGACGCATAAATCACCTAATTAGCAAGAGAGGTACTGTGATGCTAATTAGGTGATTTATACGTCTGTCCCCGAATTACGTCTCACCGGAGGGAGGCTTCCAGATGGGAGTGCTTGTAGCGCCGCGCCTGATCGAGTGCCGTCCGGCCATCGTAATTACGGGTCGTCCGGTCGGCGCCGGCCTTGAGCAGCGCCTTTAAGGCCTCGGCGTCACCGAAATCAATCGTGGCAGCGTAGATGAGCGGCGTGAAGCCGAAATCTTTCGCAACAAATTCCGCGGCAGACCGCTCGAGGATGGGCAATGCACGGGTGACGGCCGTGCGGACTTCTGACATGGACTGTGCCGAAGCAGCCGGAACCACAAAGACGCAAAGGCACAAAGACACAAAGAAGGCCGCCTTAAATAGTTCTTGATGGCGGCCTTCTTTGTGTCTTTGTGCCTTTGCGTCTTTGTGGTTTCTTGCCATTCGCCCTACCGTCTGCTTCGCACAAATTCGAGAAGAGCCGCGACTTCCTCTCTGTCCAGTTTCCCGTCTTTGTTCTTGTCGAATAGATTGAAAATCATGGTCACCGTCTGCCTTTGTTGCGGCGTCATCTCGGGCGGCAGATCTTCCAGCGTCACTTCTCCACTGAATATAGTCTCCAGGTACTGCGCCGAGAGCTGTTGTTGAAAGCTCTGCACGTCACTCGGCGACGGCAGGACGACGGCGAGAAACGCCACAGCCATCTCGTCTTTGGTTTGCTCGCCCCATCTCACGCGCACCGGAGGATGGGCGGGATTGCGGGGGTTGTTCTCGGAGTTGTCGTAGGTATACTCCATCTCCACCCGGGTTCCCTTCGGAAGTGCGAGTGGCTTCTTGTACTGGTAGCCTCCCTGCCAGTTGAAATCCCAGTCCTTGATCCAAATGAGCGGCTCTACGGAGCCATCCGGCAAGTACGCGGCAATCTTCATTTCCTTGCAAAGATAGTGGGCATGCGGCGTAATGCCGCCCAGTTCGACGTCTCGCGGCAACACCAGGGAACTCTTCACGACGTAATGCGGGTCACCCGGAGGGATATTGATTCGCGTATTGAACATGATCGCAGCAGTTCGCCCCCTGCTTGGAGGGCCGGAAAAACTCAAACCCAGGGAAGACTGATCCTCCTCCGGTTTTCCCGAAGGATGGTAATGGATCTGGAGCACCAGATCCGCTCCTTTCGGAATCGGACGCGCGTACTCCTGGCTCCTTGCACCGGGAACAGCGCCGGGCGCCCATCCTCCCGTGAGGGTGGCGACCGGGATTCTGGGTCCGCCGAAACACGGATACATCCCATCTGCTGATGCGAGCTTGCGTCCTGCGCCGTTCGGATCGAGAAAAACCAGAGCGTGATGTACCACACGGCGGTTATCCGGCCTGAACTCCAGAAGGCTTACGTAGACATCCTTGTCGAGATTCAGAGGGAGGACAAAGCATTGGAATTGATCCGGACCGTCGGCCGGCACCGAGTACTTCACCGGCATCTTCACAACCTGGTCTGGTTCTCCGCCCAGCCAGCCTTCTGTAAAAACGGGCTGCACCGGTTTCTCGTTGATGTCGCCTTCAGGGGCGCCTGCCTCAGCCCACGACTTGATGACTTCGATCTGTGCATCGGTGAGGCGGCGTTCGTTGGCGAATGATCCGTATCCCGGCTCGGCCTTCCATGGAGGCATATATCGCTTCTCGGTGACCGTGGAAATGAGTTTGGCTCTCTTTGCCGCGTCCTGGTAAGTCAGCAGCGGGAAAGGCGCGACTTCGCCGGGGCGATGACAGGTGGCGCAATTCTGATAAAGAATCGGCGCAATGTCTTTATTGAATGTCGGCGTTGCTGCCATACAGATGCCGGCGAATATCAGCGCGCAGGCGGCAGAGGCAATAATCCGCTTCATGGCTTCTTCTCCTGGGTCACAAAGTTAATTCCGCAGCCGACAACCGGCGTTCTTGCGTGCGGTACGGGCCTGCCGGCGAGCACGGCGTCGAGCGCATTCCGGAGATCGGACTCGGTTACTACGGACCGGCGCTTGTCAAAGTCTTCGATGCGGTTGTCGATACGGCCAAGGTACAGGACCTTTCCCGAATTCGAAAGCACCGCCACTTCCGGCGTTGCCGTCGCTTCGGCAAATTGCACGAGGGATTGTCGCGGATCGATCAGGACCGGGAACGAGAAAGCGAAATCCCTGGCATGGCGGCGAACTTCGGCCTCGGCAATAGTCGTGTCCGTCTGCACTGCATAGAACGCAACGCCTCGGTTCGAGTAAGTCTGCCGGATCCGGTTCATCTCCGGAACATAGCTGTTGCTGAGCGGGCAGTCGATGGTGGTGAAGAAAAGCACGATAGCTTGCGCCCTGGACCATTCATCGGGGCCGTGCACGGTGCCCTCGGTATCCCGCAAGACGAATTGCGGCGCCACCATGACAAGAGCTGCTGCTGCCATGCACCAGGTTTTTGTCCGACGCGCCATAATCCTTCCGTAGTTAAAGGCTACGACCCTTGAGCGGTCTTACCAAACAAAGAGGGACGAACCGCATTATTTTCCGACAGGCGGTCGAAAATCACCATCAAAGCGAAGACACAGAATTAGCCGCGAATTACGCCAATGACGCGAATGGGGCGCAAAGAATATTTTTTGATGCGCCCCATTCGCGTCATTGGTGTAATTCGCGGCTAATTCTGTGTTCTTAGCCGTGACTTTTAGCCGGTTTCGGGAGTTTATATAAGTGATGGAGCAGGAGCGTCTGCTGATTGAGGCCGCGCAGAAGGACGCGAGTCGATTTGCCGCCCTCTACGAGAACAACTTCGAGCGTGTTTACGCCTTCGTCGTCCGGCGTGTGCGCGACCGGCATGAGGCCGAAGACCTGACGGCAGAGGTCTTTCAGCACGCCCTGGCCAATCTTTCGAGATTCGAATGGCGGGGAGTGCCGTTCGCGGTCTGGCTGTACCGGATCGCGGCGAACGCGATAGCGGATCGCTGGAAGCAACTCTCGAGGGAGAGCCCGAACCCCGTTTCCGACGACCTCGATCAGGCGGCCTGGCCCGACATCGAACGCCGAGCCACGTTGTTTCAACTGGTTGATAGTCTTCCCGTCGATCAGCGCTCCGTCATCATCAAACGTTTCGTCGAGCAAAGGAGTATTCGCGATATTGCGCAGGAATTCGGCAGGTCCGAGGGCGCGATCAAGCAGCTTCAGTACCGGGCGTTGGAGAGTCTGCGAGCGCGTGCAGGTGGTGGCCAATGAGTAAGCAGCCTTTAATTGATCAACTGGAACAGGCGATCAGCGGGATTCTTGCAGATCCGGACGCTCGGCCCTCGTACATCGATCCTTCCCTCGAGGATCTACTTGCCCTTGCCCGGAACCTGCGAGACATTCCCAACCCCGATTTCAAGGCTCGTCTGAGGGCTGATTTGGAAAGGAACGCATCCATGACCATGAAGGCAATTCAATTCCGTGAAGGTTTTCGTACAGTCACTCCTTATATCACTTCTCCGCTGGCGGAGGAGCTGATCGAGTTCATGAAGCGCACTTTCGGCGCTCAGGAGACAACACGCGCGAGCATGTCTCCGGGCACATTCCACGCGGAGGTGCGCCTCGGGGATTCCATGTTGATGATCGGTGGCGGCCCCGCATACAAAGGGATTTCCAGGCCGACCGCCCTTCAAGTTTATGTTCAGGATGCGGACGAGGCTTACCGCCGCGCCCTCGATGCCGGCGCCGTTTCTTTGACGGACATGATAGAGGATCACGGCGATCGGTTCGGATGTGTGAAAGACACTGCCGGAAACGAGTGGTATATCTCCACGCATCTCGGGGCTCATTACGTTCCCGAACATCTTCACACCGTGACGCCGTATCTGCATCCCGTGGGCTCGCACAAACTGATCGACTTCCTGAAACAGGCGTTCGGCGCGGAGGAACTCGCGCGATATGACTCTCCTGAGGGTCAGGTTCTTCATGCCAAGATCCGGATTGGTGATTCTGTCGTGGCGACAAGTGAAGCGCACGGATGGTGGCAGCCGTTGCCGGCAATGTTCTACGTCTATGTTCCGGATTGTGATGCCTCGTACAACCGTGCGTTGCAGGCAGGGGCCAAATCGATCCAACCGCCGGCCAATCAGCCCTACGGCGATCGAAATGCGGGCATTGAGGATCCTTTTGGGAATCAGTGGTTCGTGGCCACGCCGATATAAGCTCGAGGTTTTGGCTGAGAACTGAAAGACAGAATTAGCCGCGAATTACGCGGATTACGCGAATGGGGCGCAAAAAACAACTCTTGATGCGCCCCATTCGCGTAATTCGCGTAATTCGCGGCTAATTCTTTTTACGCCCGATTCGACTCGTCCCTTGACGAGACACCCGGTTTCGATTTCTAATTTCCGCGTACGATCAATTACCTGGAGCGTTACCTTGAAGTAGCGCGGACAATGGCGTCCCGAGGGCTTTTTGGCCCGGGGCGCTTTTTTATGCTCTTCGACGGATACGAACTCGACGGTTTCTACGACGAGATGTTCGACGCGGACGGTGCGCCACGCCGTTCGGCGCGCTCGCTGTTCCAGCGCATCGCCTCGCTTGATGATGGAGAGCTGAAGCGTTATCAGCAAGCTGCGGAACAGGCCCTCTTTCGAATGGGGATCACCTTCAACGTCTATGGTGATGAGGCCGGCACGGAGCGCATCTTTCCCTTCGACATTATTCCGAGAATCGTTGCGGCGGACGAATGGAGCACGATCGAGCGCGGTCTCCGGCAGCGGGTTCACGCGCTCAACCTTTTCATCGACGATATCTACCATGAGCAGAAGATCCTGAAGGACGGCGTCATTCCGGCCGAGGTGATTCTGTCGGCGAAATCGTTCCGAAAAGCCTGTATCGGATTGAAACCGCCTCGTGGCGTCTGGTGTCACATCACGGGCACGGACCTGGTGCGCGATCGCGACGGACAATACTACGTTCTTGAAGACAACCTTCGGTGTCCTTCCGGTGTGCCGTACGGCTTGCAGAACCGCGAGATCATGAAGCGGACTTTCCCTCAGATCTTCGAGGAAAATCGCGTCCGTCCGGTCGTGGATTATCCGAGTCATTTGTTGCGAACGTTGCAGAACATCGCGCCCGAAGCGGTTTCGCCGCCAACCGTCGCTCTGCTGACGCCGGGAAGTTACAACTCCGCCTATTTCGAGCATTCGTTCCTCGCCAAGTTCATGGGGGTGGAGCTGGTCGAAGGGCGCGACCTTGCGGTCATGAACGGGTACCTCATGATGCGGACGACGAAAGGCTTCGAGCGCGTCGATGTCATCTATCGCAGGATCGACGACGATTTTCTCGATCCAACGACGTTCCGTTCGGACTCTCTGCTCGGTGTCCCCGGTATCATGGATGTCTACCATTCCGGGCGCGTCTCCCTGGCGAACGCTCCGGGAACGGGAATTGCGGACGACAAGGTCGTGTACGCCTACGTTCCCAAAATCATCAAGTACTATCTGGGTGAGGATTCCATTCTTCCAAACGTCCCGACTTACGTTTGCTGGGAGGAAAGCCAGCGGCAGCATGTCCTCGATAACCTCGAACGGTTCGTCGTGAAGGCCGCCAATGAATCCGGAGGCTATGGGATGCTGGTGGGTCCGCATTCCACGGCCGACCAGCGCGAAAGATTCAAGATTGCGATCAGTGCCGATCCGCGAAACTACATTGCGCAGCCGACTCTTGCGCTCTCGCGAGTGCCGGTGATCGTGGAAGATCATTTCGAAGGCCGTCACGTCGATCTTCGACCGTACATCCTGTATGGAAAGGAAATCTTCGTACTCCCGGGGGGCCTGACGCGTGTAGCCTTGAGGAAGGGGTCTCTGGTGGTCAACTCGTCCCAGGGAGGCGGCAGCAAGGACACGTGGGTCCTGGCCGAAGGTCAGGGCGCTTGAGAATCGCGCACGAAGGCAGGGCAAATTGAAATTGGACGAATCCTGCACCTCAAATCCGAAATCCGAAATGGCAAATTGGACTGTCTCAAGTGCCAGGTCCAATTCGATATTTCGGGATTTCGGATTTGAGATGCAGGATTCGTCCAATTTCACGATGTTTTCTTGCGATTACCGGGAAGGACACCCATGTTGAGCCGCGTTGCAGATTCTCTATACTGGATGAGCCGCTATGTGGAGCGTGCCGAGAACGTCACACGGTTCATTGATGTGAATAACCTCCTCAGCCTGGATCTTCCGGCCGGTTATGTCGAGCAGTGGGCTCCGCTCATCAGCACGACAGGCGACGACGTGCTTTTCGCCGAGAACTACAAGGTCGCGTCGAGACGTGAAGTCATTCGATTCCTGATGTTCGATAGGCTCGCGAGAACGCGCGCATGGCGCGGCAATACATCACACTCGAAATGTGGGAACAGATCAACCGCTTCTACCTGTCCGTGCAAAGCGCCGCCCGGGCGTCCGCGAACGGGATCGAGCCGAACCAGGATTTGTTTACCGACGTCATGAATGCCAGCCATCTGTTTCTGGGGATCACGGACGCGACGATGTCTCACAACGAAGGCTGGCACTTCTGCCGTCTCGGCCGCATGATCGAAAGGGCAGACAAAACCTCGCGGATACTGGATGCGAAATACTTTCTCCTGCTGCCGTCCGTAGATGCCGTCGGAAGTCCATACGATGACATCATGTGGTCTGCCGTTCTGCGTTCCACCAGCGCTTTCGAAATGTACAG
>QHXD01000194.1:6472-6794 GCA_003223895.1 Acidobacteriota bacterium | reverse complement strand
GGTAACATCTTTAGCTTACCCGTACTAATCGGTCGTGAGGCTTGATCATAACGCATTTATGAGTCATTACAAGTTTGCGCGCTCGCCTTGCCCATCAATATTGAGTTGTCAAAGACCTCACAGATTTCTGTAGCGGCGGTCTGTGAACGCCGGGTTTCTACAAACAAGTTTCCGGTGACCGTACCGAGAGGGCCACACCCGTTCCCATCCCGAACACGGAAGTTAAGCCTCTCTGGGCCGATGGTACTGCAAGGGCGACCTTGTGGGAGACTAGGTAGTTGCCGGGATTAAACAAGCAAAAGCCCCGAGCCTTCTGAAAAGA
>QHXD01000194.1:0-6320 GCA_003223895.1 Acidobacteriota bacterium | reverse complement strand
TCAGCGTAGTCCTTCAAAAATGCAGTGGTGTCGTCGTCATTGCCGGAGGCGAGCACATCGATATGAGTCGAGAAGTTGAACCCTTCAGGCACAATGGGATGTTCTTCGGGCAGGATTTCTTCGAGCAGCGTGGAGTACAACTCACGATCATTTAGATGATCGGTGTTGTAGAGGATCGCTCCATGGTTTCGAAGGGCATGAATCACCTCCCATAATTTTGCGGAGAGTTCTGAATCTGCTAACTCCTCAGGTCGTGGCAGGCATACGCCATCAGAAACGAGCAGCTCAAACAAAGTCGTCTGCGGTCCGTCACCCTCCACCGCGCGCATGTACTCAAGAAAGCGGGCTTCTTCTTCCGGTGATATTTTCGGTGGCCCCTGCTTTTCACTTTTCTGTTTCACAGCTACCTCCCGTTGCGGTGCTCTGCATCTGAAGGGCCCCAATCAGCGGCTTCTCTACAACACATTCAGCCAAATGTCGTCAAAAGACGGAGGAAACACGATCGCGTTTTCGGCGAAAAGCGGACAATCTGAGAATGTGACTTGTTAAACTCCAAGCTGGAATGGAATGGTTGTCTAAGTTCTCAACGCGTTATTTCTCCAACCGCTCATACGAGAAAGGAGTGCGTTACTATCGCCGGGGTTTGGTTCGTCTGATCAACGGAACCGATCGCTCCGTCACAGCGAGCGTACAGGGAGGCGCAAGATACTCGGTCTTTCTCGACGCCGAAGGAAATTCGCTGAACGTACGATGCAGCTGTCCCTGGTACGATGACACCGCGTCAGTCTGCAAACATATCTGGGCCGCGATGATGGCTGCCGAAGCCGGCGGCTATTTGAGCGCGGTCTCATCGATGTCCAGTCCGGTCATCAAGACAATCCAACCCAGATCCCACTTCGATGACGATGTCTTACCTCCGCCAAAGCCCGGGCAGAACGACCGGTCGGAATGGCGGCAGAAACTCGCCCTCGTGGGAAGTCCAACAACACCCGGCAACGCGCCCGATCGGAATGCAGGCGAGCGGCAGATGTGCTACCTCATCGACATTCCGCGTTCGAACGTTGCTGGAAATGTCATATTGCGAATTGCCGTACGTAAGCGGAAGAAGAATGGTGGGTGGGGCAAAGTACCGCTCTATGAGCGCCGGGTGACTCAAAGCATCTCCACTTCCGATTTCACGGACCGCAGGATTTTGGCGATGCTCGGCGGCGCGAAAGAGGATTACGGATATTCGTCCTTCTACTATCACTCTGATTCGATTCCAGCCAGCTATCGAATCACCCCGGAACTCGGAACTATACTGTTGCCGGAAATATGCAAGACCGGACGTTGCTTGCTCCAGTCCTCGCCGGACCAGGAGGATCTGCCGGTCCTGACCTGGGATGAGGGTTCGCCCTGGCGTCTTGTGGTCGAAATCCGCCGTGATGCCCCTCAAAATCGTTATCTGCTAAAGGGTACATTGGCGCGGGAGGACGAAAAGATCGATGTGTCCGAACCGCTGCTTGCCGTGCCGGACTTTGTGATCATTGGAGACCGCATCGGAACGCTTCAAGCCGACAACGCGTACCGGTGGATTCCCATGCTCCGGCAGAACGGTCCCGTGTCGGTGCCGGAGAAACAAAAGTACGATTTCATAGCCGAACTGTTTAACATCGGCACTCTGCCCTTCGTCGATTTACCGCTGGAACTCCAACCGGAGACGGCCAAATTTTCGGCCCCTCCAGTTCTCCGTGTTCACTCCGCCGATCGGTCCTACGGTGGCGACTACCTCGAGTGCGAGGTACTGTTCGCGTACGGTGAAACCGTCATCCCCGACAGTTTTGCAGGCACCTTGCTTTCCGCCGGAAGCCTGGACCGCCTGCTTCTCCGTGATCTTGATTCTGAACGCAACGAACTCTCGCGTCTGGAGCCTCTGGGCTTCCTGAGGACTCCAGACAGGTTCTCCACTTTTCTCTGGAAACTGCTTGCCCGGAAATTGCCTGCTGCTGTCCATGCATTGACGGCGGCGGGATGGCGAGTCGAGGCCGAGGGGAAACTATACCGGCGGCCGACATCGCTCTCTATCGAAGTAAAGACCGGCATCGATTGGTTCGAGCTTCAAGGCGCCGCCGACTTCGAAGGGAAATCGGCGAAGCTGCCCGATCTGCTCAAGGCAATCCGGCGTGGCGAAACAATGGTCCAACTCGACGACGGCTCGATCGGTCTGCTTCCCGAGGAATGGATCGATCGCTACGGACTCACCTCCGCATTTGCGAACACCGATCAGAATAGCGTCCGTTTCAGCCGCGGCCAGGCAGGCCTGCTCGACGCACTGCTTGCATCGCAGCCCGACGTCCGGATCGATGCGGGATTCCGTCGCATTCGGGAGCAACTTCAGACTTTCGATGGCATCGCAGCCGCAGATCCTCAACCCAGCTTTGCCGGCACCCTGCGCGAATATCAGCGAGACGGACTCGGTTGGCTTCAATTTCTCCGCAAGTTTGGATTCGGCGGTTGCCTCGCGGACGACATGGGTTTGGGAAAGACAGTGCAGGTGCTGGCATTACTGGATACATTGCGCAGCGTTACAGGCAAACCCTGTCTGGTCGTGGCGCCGAAATCGCTCGTGTTCAATTGGAAAGAAGAGACGGCCCGATTTACACCCACCCTCCGCGTTCTCGACCACACCGGCACATCACGCCCTAAGACCTCCGAGCACTTCACGGACTTCGACATCGTCTTGACGACTTACGGAACCATGCGCCGCGACATTCTCATGCTGAAAGACGCGGCCTTCGACACCGTCATCCTCGACGAGGCCCAGGCCATCAAAAACGCCGGTACTGGATCAGCCAAAGCAGCGCGCCTGTTGCAGGGAGATCACAAGCTTGCGCTCACGGGAACACCGGTCGAAAACCGTATCAGCGAGCTTTGGAGCCTGTTCGAATTCCTTAATCCGGGTCTCCTGGGGACCAGTTCAGCCTTCAATGCCGGTCTTGATGAAGCGAACGGGAGATCGCGCGAAGTCCTGAGGCGTGCGCTGCGGCCGTTTATTCTGCGCCGCACGAAAGACCAGGTTGCCAAGGATCTTCCGCCGAAATCGGAACAGACGATCTATTGTGAAATGGAAAAGGAACAGAAAAAGATATACGACGAGCTGCGGAGCTACTACCGGCAAACACTTCTGGCAAGAATTGACTCCGACGGAATTCAGAAATCGAAGATGCACGTTCTGGAGGCACTGCTCCGGTTGCGGCAGGCTGCCTGCGATCCCGCGCTGATCGATTCGTCGAAACCGCACTCAAGCGCCAAGCTGGATGCGCTGGTTCCGCAGCTGACTGAGGTCATCGATGAAGGGCATAAGGCGCTGGTCTTCTCCCAGTTCACAAGTTTCCTCAAGATCCTTCGCGAGTTGCTCGATCGCGAAAGTATCGCCTACGAGTACCTCGATGGCCAGACAAGGGATCGCGCTTCCAGGATCGAAAGGTTTCAGAAGGAGCCGCAATGCAGCCTGTTTCTAATCAGCCTCAAGGCAGGGGGGCTCGGTCTGAATCTTACGGCTGCTGACTATGTCTTTCTTCTGGATCCGTGGTGGAATCCCGCTGTCGAGGCTCAAGCTGTGGATCGAACCCATCGAATCGGACAGACCCGCCATGTTTTCGCCTACAGACTCATCACCCGAAATACAGTTGAGGAGCGCGTGCTGGAACTGCAGCAAACGAAGCGCGACCTCGCGGACGCCATCATCGGTGCAGAGAACAGCGTGCTTCGCGGCCTGACTCGTGAAAACCTGGAACTGCTCTTGAGTTGACAAGCGAGGTCCGGCCCTACATTTCCTTGTAGAGCGCCCCTCCCACGAGCGCGGCAACAATAACTTCGGCGAGGCCCCACAGCACAGCTACCGTTAGCAGCTTCATCGGCATGAATCCCGTCAGGCCGTTGCCCAGCGAAGGCCAGACGTAGGCCAGCAGCCAGAGGACCAGGCCGGCAATGATCGCGGTCTTCGGCCCCGGCCCGAAGCGTGGCCGGATCGCCGCATACAACCACACGAGCAGGAGACCCAGCACGAAGGCGCCCACAACGAAGACTCCAATCGCTGCGCCTCCAATAGCCGGCAGATTGAGTTGCTTCAAAGCGGCTTCCATCTGCGGGCCCAACACCGGAACGTTCATGATGGTTTCGCTGATGTTGATGATGAGTCCCGCCACCAGACCCCCGATGACGACTCGCTTCATGTTCATTTGCGTCATATCGCCCCCCTTGGATGCCTGGATTCTGCCAGAACTCTGCCGGCGGTCCAAAATATTCGAGGATTACCGGCGCATTTCTTTGCGGAGAATCGAGACCACTTCCTTGCCGCCGAAAGCCGTCTTCGGCACGGTTACGCCGACAAACTTGAATCCCTCGTTTCCGGCCTGCTGGAGTTCCTTCTGCATGGTGGACGTTTTCGATGTCGCCAGCAATTTGTAGGAGTATCGTCCGGTGTTCGGTGCAGATCGTTCCTTCGACATGATGGTAACAACCTCGTCTCCTCCGAACGCGGTCTGCCCACCCATTGCCGCCTCAAACCGAAATCCCGCAGCTGCGGCCTCGTTCATTTCCTTTTCCATGGTTGATGTCTTGTTCGTCGCAAGGACGCGATAGTCATGCAGATCCTCTACTGCCAATATGGACATGGCGAAGAACAGAACACTGGCAATCGCTTTGATCATCTGGATCCTCCACTTGGCCGATCCTATGCCGGAGTCGAGAACGGGTCAATGTCTCAGACTCCGAAAAGGAGAAATCCGGGAAGCAAGCGACCATGTTTTCGGCGGAAATCGCGACTATTAATCAGGCCAGGGCCGGTATTCGTATTGATCTTTTATCTTGCGGTTGAAGAAGATGCCCTTTGATTGTGAAGTGATGAACTCTACAAAAACGTCCTCGTTTACGTCTGCGTAAACGTACACGGACTCTGTCAAAAATTGCACGTACAGTTCGCTGGTTCTTGAATCATAACCGATTGATCGAATGCTCGAAGACTTCACGGCATTCATCCAGGGCAACTTGTGTCGAGTTTGAATCCTTTGGGATTCCATTTCGGCCCACTTTGAAAATCATACTGCGAATCAAGTTTCATTTGCGTTCGCTATCTTCGGGCCGATGGATCAATTCAAATTCGAGCTCAGGCATGCCGAAGTTCAGGACGACGCCTATGGGGTAGTCCGTGGCGTGAAGATAGGAGTTCATCTGTGCCATGTGCACCTGGATGATTCCGCGATTCGCCTTCAACTCAACGATGACAGTACCGTCGACGACCAGGTCCAGAAGGTGCTTTCCAACTACGCTCGAGGCGTACCAGACCTTGATCGCCTTCTCCCGCTCCACTTGAAAACCACTTCAGTTCGGCGATGAGGGCGCGGCTGTAGATGCTTTCAATGAATCCGGGTCCCAAAGCGAGATGGACTGCGCGTGCCGCTTCAACGATTCGAAAGACCAGGCGCTCGCAGGATTCCACGCACGGCCCAATTGCAACTGAACAACCTTACCGGGCGTTTTGAGCTTCGTTGGCGGAAGTTGGACCTGGTGGCAGAAGAACAACGCTTGAATTGGGCGGAACACCGCGGATTGTAGTCCCGCGGGGAAGTTCGATGGGACTGCGGAAGAGGAAGGGATGGCCGTGTGCCGTCTTGTATTCGTAGAGCCAGAGCAAAGGTTCGACGGTGCCATTCGGAAATTCCGCGATGATTTGCGTCGATTCGTTGTCGGCCACTTTTTGCGGGACTATCCCATCCAGCGTGAATTCGCGGGTGAGAGCGAAATCGCCGCTGACGGTAAGCGCACCTTCGACCTGACTAGCGGAGGCAGGTTCGGGTAGTTTCGGCTGAGCAGGCAGATCCACTGCTTCGCCTTCGGGCACTCCGCCCTCGACCCACTGCGTGATCAACTCCAGTTGCTCCGGCGTTAGCGCCTGGTCGTTCCGAAACTCGCCAAAGCCTTTGATCGCCCCCCAGGGAGGCATTCGGCGCGAAAGCACTTCTTCCTTAATGGCGACGGCCCAGGGCCGGACCTCCGGGTACGTCATCAGGGAGAAGGCCGAGCCGCCGTCGCGATGACAGGAGACACAGCGTTCGTAAAAGATCCGTGAAATCTCGCGGTTGAAGGTGATCTTGGTGGTGATCACATCGTGGCCTTGTATCGGGAAGCACAGGCTGAGGACGAGTCCGATACTAAGGGCGATGAGCAGGCGTTTCACGAGAGAGAGTATAGCGCGGGGACATGAGAAGGGGAAAGACCAGATGGGGGGGGTCCCAAATCACTAATCACTGATGTCCAATGTCCAATGACATTGGACATCA
>QHXD01000193.1 GCA_003223895.1 Acidobacteriota bacterium | reverse complement strand
CCGGCGATCGCGGTCTCCGTACAACTTGCGCCACGAGTTGTACGGTGATCGCGTCCTCCGTACAACTTGCGCCACGAGCTGCCCGGCGATCGCGGTCTCCGTACAACTTGCGCCACGAGTT
Source organism: Acidobacteriota bacterium (assembly GCA_003223895.1). Classification (GTDB taxonomy): domain Bacteria; phylum Acidobacteriota; class Terriglobia; order 20CM-2-55-15; family 20CM-2-55-15; genus 20CM-2-55-15. The sequence continues at coordinate 6,197 of QHXD01000193.1, read as the reverse complement.
GTACGGCGATCGCGTCCTCCGTACAACTTGCGCCACGAGTTGTACGGCGATCGCGTCCTCCGTACAACTTGCGCCGCGAGTTGTACGCCGGTCGCGTCCTCCTACAACTTGCGCCGTGAGTTGTACTATTTCCAGCCGAAAGCAGCTAACTCATTGAAAAAACTGTCAGGAGGCGGATTTCCGTCTTTTCAAGGAGGCAATCCGAGCTATAGCGGCGGTCTATGATCGCCGGTATTTCGTTGATTCCAGGAAAAGCCGGCGCTCATAGAGCGCCGCTACAGCTGGAAGAATTTTTACCGCTGTCTCGTCCGCGGCTTTCGCGAGTGGAAGGAACGTGCTCTCGGACGGTATTGTAAAAAGAGCGCTTAACGGATGGTACGGTTCGTGCTTGACCCCTCTGGAGGAGTCCGTGAATGAAGTCCAACCTTAACAGCCTGAAACAGGATGAAGATCGAAAGGCAACTCAGCACGAAACCGTGAAGGGTGAACTGCGGGAACAGGTCCATGATGAGATCAAACAAAGGGCGGATATCGATGAGCATGAGAAGGCGGAAATCGAATCCGTCGCCCATGAGCTAAAACACAAGGCGATTCATGAGGTCTCCACGACGGAACAAGAGGTCACACGAGCGAGACAATTCGCGCGGATTTCGCAGGTTGTGGATTACCTCTTCGGCCTGGTGTACGGCTTGCTGGCCCTGTTGATCGCGCTGGAACTATTGGGCGCGCGCCAAGGCAGCGGTTTCAAGCAGTTTCTGGATACGGTTACCTATCCACTCGTTGCGCCATTCAGAGGCCTGATGCCGGATCCGCGCGTCGGTAATTTTCAATTGATGCTTTCCTACGTGATCGGTCTGATCGTCTATGCATTGATACATTTTGCGATCAAGGGACTGATCCGTCTGATGGCTCAAAGACCGACCGTAATTTAACTGTAGCGGCGGTCTATGACCGCCGGCAATTTCGCAAGCTCTGGATTGCCGGCGCTCATAGACCGCCGCTACAGGTTAATTATTGAACCGGACGCTTGCAACGATCTGGTCGAAGGTCGGCTTGTACCGGCTGAAGTCACGTTCAGGTGCGACGCCCACGAAGTAATACAGGAGTCCGTCGGGTCGAAGGACACTCACCAGCAAGTCCGATTCGCGTCCGCCTGCCGGCGAGTCGTTAGTCAACTCGATCGCCATAGCGGATTGGCCATCGATCCGGCGACTTCGGTCATCGGTGCGAACCACTCTCATGTTCGGATTTGAGCGCCGGAGTTCATCGAGCAACTGATCGGTAGCCCGTGAGAGTGTCGTTCTGCCGGACCGCTCGCCCGGACCGACCAGCGGAGTTTGTCCGTACAGAGTGCTGCCTTGTGGGTCGAATGTGGCGATCCTCATTCCGTAAGCCAGATCACCCGATACCATCCCTTCAGTAGGCGCTATGGAGACCACGTCTCCATCCTCGGAAACGCGCCAGTTCTCGGGATAACGTAAATCAAAGTCGCGTCCTGAGTAAGCGACCATTCTGGTTGAAGGCAGATCAGGCGCGTTTGTGCCGGTTCGGTCGCGATTGACGGGTTCGGTACTTTCACCTCGCAGATGACTCTGGACCGTATGCAGGTCCGGCGAATCGCCCCGGAGGTTACGCGGCATGCCTCCCATGCTGTCGGCCTCGCGCCGCACTCGTGCAACGCGATTCGCGCTGGTGGGATGACTGTTGAAGAAGTCGGTCGTCAGGCTTCCGGACTTTTGCTGCACGGTTTGAAAGAAGAGCGGCATCTGTCCTGGATCGAATTGGCTGTCGTAAAGAATTTGCGCTCCCATCAAATCCGCCTGGCGTTCCTGCTCGGCCGAATATTTCAGAGCTATCGAATTGGGATCGAAATAGAGATCAAGGTCCGACATCACGGCCGACACGGACACTCTGCCCGGAGTCGAATTCGATGCTTGAGCGGAGTAGGCTCTTGAAACCTGCTGGGTACCGTGACGCAGCACCACATGTGCGATTTCATGTGCAATCACACCCGCCAATTGCGGTTCGGTTGGCGCGGCCTCAACAAGACCGCGAGTTACATAAATGGAACCGCCCGGAAGCGCAAAGGCGTTGATGGTTTGCTCGTTCACAATCTTGAACTGATACGGATACTTGTACCCGGGAGCATGGACGGAAAGCTGGTGCCCAAGCGCGTCGATGTAAGTGTTGGCCATCTCGTCGCTGACCGGCGATAATGAGCTGTCGGCTTCGTCTGTCAACGTACGGCCCATCTCGATATCTTGCTGGACCGTAAAAAGGTTCCAGGCTGTCCTGAAAACGGTTCGGTCTGCCAGAACCGGCAGGACCAGCATCAATATTGCTGCTAAGAAAGTAACAGCGCTTTTTGTTCTTAATGACATAACTCACGTCTCCCCTGACGCAGGAGAAAAATGGGGTCGTCGCCGCGAATTACGCCAATGTTTTGCGTAATTGGCGTAATTCGCGGCTATGACCCCGTTTTTTCTCCCTGGTGTGCGCCTCCTAAAAATAGACTCCCGCCCGGGCAGAACATGAGAGAGTTAGTCGTAAGGTGTTGAAAGCAAATAAAGCCCGCCGACGAACCGGCGGGCATTTTCATGTAGTTGACTCAGAAATCGAAGCGAAGCTGAGCTTTGAACTCGCGGAATTTTTCCGATCCCGTCACGGATGGACTGCCCTTGTCCTGGATGAACCCGAAGGGAACATCGCTGTTGATGTTCAACCCGGGCGGTGTGGTGTATGGGTTGTTATTGACATTGCTGAGAGCCAGGTTCGGCAACGGATGGTTGAGTATGTTGGTGGCATCCACACGGAATTGCAGGCTCTTGGATTCGGCAATTCGCATTCGTTTGCTCAACGCTGCGTCAAAGCTCCACTGCCCGGGCAAATACAATGTCTGCCTGCCGAGCGTGCCACGCTTTCCCGGCTGCGGATTCTGAAGAAGGATCTGTCCCGACTTGGCATCCGTCACGGCCTGCAGCGTGCAATATGACCTCAGCTCTGCTGCGACAGCGGCGCATTGAGGATCCGCCGTCTTTGCGTAGGTGTTCGGTGCAAAGAAATTCCCGAAGTCGCCATTCCAATTCACCTTTCCGCTCTTCACCGAAAACGGTCCGACGACATCCGGAACGGAGTTCGTGTAGAGCCCGGTCGGATAAGCGGTCCCCGATGAGTTGTAAGTGGCGCCGATACTCGCGGGACTCCCGGTACTGAGATTGACGATGAAGCTTGTTTGCCAACCTTCGATGAGCCGTGCAGTCCATCCAGAACTGTCGCGGAAAAATAGTTTGCCCGGACCGAATGGCAGATCGTAAATACCGAAGGAACGGAAGTCATGCGTCACGTGATTTACGTTGAGGATGTAGTCCTTTTCCCTTTCAACGGGATTCGTGTATCCGTTGAGAGTCGTCGGAACTTCCAGGGCCCTGGACCAGACATAGGTTCCTTGAAACGTCAGGCCCTGCATTGCCCGCACCGTGCTCTGTACCTGGAGCGAGTGGTAATTGGATTTGCCCGAGTTGGTGTAGAAGTTCGCGTTGTTCAACTGGGGATTCGCCGTGATCCAGTTTTCCGGGAAGAGGCCAGCCGGCACTACAGGACCTCCTGCAATGGCCGTCCCTCCCGGCACGTTGAATCCTTTATTCGCCCGCCGAAGCACGGTGCCGCGTTCTCCGGGTACTCCAACGACCGTACCCGCGGCGCCCGTTCCAGTTCCGTTGAAGATGTTCAGCCCGCCGGCGAGCGAGGCGTAATCGCCGTTGGCGAGGGCCGACCTGAATGTGGGTGAACCTGCCGCTCCCGTTGCAGACACACTCTGCCGCAAATGTGCGGACCCTCTCTGCGTTCTACCATCAACCGGGCCGCACAATGCGGCCGGGTTGGACGGATCGCAGCCGCGAACGCCGGGATTGAGGTTCAATCCCATGAACATCTGATCGAACAGCGGTACGTCTTCACCCCTCCGCGTTCTTTCGAGCGCATCGAACAGCGTGGGGTTGTAGAAAACATCGGGCACATTGAGATTGTAGACTCCGTTCAGCTTCATGCCTCGCGTGCCGATGTAGCGGACATCCAGGTTCACGTTCCGCGAAATATCGCGGGTTACGGACAGCGTCAGGTTCTGAATGTATGGAGAAACATAGTTGGAGTCGAAAGCATTGCCGTCCTGGCTCGGCTTCGTTAGCGGAATCGGAGCCAGAGGCAGGGAACTTGGCGGTATGGGGATCAAGCCCGGAAGATTTTGGAGATTGAAGTAACTGCCGTTGGTCGGTCCCTGCGTCTGTGCCAGATTGAGAAAGCCCTGCGTCAAGAATATGCTGTTGACCAGGGTCGAGAGGCTGGCGCCTTTCACGTAGGTGATTTGATATCCACCGCGGACGTTCGTCTTTCCTTTTCCAAACCAGGGAAGCTGCCAGGCAAAGCCCACGGCCGGGCCAAAATTGTTCCAGTCATTTTTGTAGAGCGATTTGTCTGGGTTTGGTGTGTTGGGCCCCACCAGCTCCATCTTCGTCAGAAGGCTCGTGTCTACGCCGTTATCCGGACGCATCCAGCGGTCGAAGCTTCGGCCTGAGACTCCGAACAGTGCGATGCCTCCTCCGACCGGCGCCGGTGTCAATCCTGCGCCTTCATACGGCACTCCGTAGTACTCGTAACGCATGCCGAGGTTGAGCGTGAAGGATGGACGCACTTTCCAATCGTCTTTGAAGAATACAGAGAAGTCGTTCTGATGGGCGTCGGTCAGTTTTCTGGTCTGATCCAGGTAACTGCTCCACTGAGTCAACTGGTCGGGTTTCTGAATGAAGTAATACTGTTGAGCGCTATTCAGCGAGCCGGCCAGGAAATACAGAACCTGGTTGGCCATGGTTTCGTTGTTGGCGACCAGGCTGGGCATGCTCGGGTTGTTCCTGAACACCTGTGTCGGGTTCAAACCCGCGCCGCCCGAGGCTTTCGGGATGGGGGCCGTCGGTGTCTCATATCCCCTCGAGTATTGAAAGCGAATATCGACGCCGCCTTTGAACGCATGCTTGCCTTTAGTCCAACTCATCGTGTCCGCGTAATTGAACAGCGGAGTGTGATTACCCTGCTGGGCGCAATCCGTCATGCAGCTGAAGTAGTTTCCGTTGACCTGAAAGTTGTCCGGCGCTGTCGAACCGATAGTGGCCGGTTGATAGGCGATCGGATACCCCTGGCTTCCTTGTTGAAGCAGCGACAGCGGCACTTCGCGTTGTTTCGCATCGGGGACTTCCCATGGCGCCCAGACGTAATGCCAGTTTGCGCGGTATCCGAAGCGGGCTTCGTTGAGGAGGTTCGGCGTCAGCGTTGAGGTGAAGTTGGCCGTCAGCACGCGCGGGCGCCGGATCGTCGGCGAAGAGTAGCCGCCGGGCCACTGCACGGTTGGATTTCGGATGTATTCGTTATCGACCCATTGATGGCTGTAATTGACGGCGACCTTATGCCGCGCATTGAAGTTGTGATCGATCTTGATGTTGATCTGCTTGTTGTCGGCCTCGTAACTGGTTCCGGAAGCGGTTCCCAGGTTCGCGTTGCCGTGAGCGCTGCGCACCCACTGATAGATTGCCGTATTCAGACCGTCGCCCCCATCGAAAATGTTGGCATGCGGCATCACGGTCAGATATTTCTGGCTCACCCCGGCCGGATCGATTCCGGTGCGAAACGAGTCCCATGGTTTTTGTTCAACAATCGCATCCGAACAATCCGGTCTTGCGGGCGAATTGAGGAGCGGACCGAACACGCTGAAGTATCGAAGCTGACCGCTGTACGGTGTGCCGTTCGGATTTGTGGCGGGACGCAGCGGATTGCCGGAAGAGTCCACCGCGGCGATGGTCGGATTGTTGCCGATCGTACTGGTCACCGTGTTGATGTTGCCGTTCGCCCAACCGTCCCAATACCGGAAGATGCCGTTTCTCGCACAATCCGTGAGCACCGCGGGTCTCATCGTGTTGCGCTGGCGCTCGAACTGCTGGCTCCAGAGGGTAAAGAAGAATGTCTTGTTCTTGATGATCGGTCCACCCAGGCTTCCCGTGTATTCGTTCTCGTTCTGCCATCTCGGCCGGCCGGGCGTCCACACGCCCCGGACGATTTGCTTGTTGTTGCTCCAGGTGTTGGCATTGAGGGCGGAGTTCCGGATGTTCAACACACCGCTTCCACGAAACTCGTTCGTTCCGGAGCGCGTGATG
>QHXD01000192.1:11403-11890 GCA_003223895.1 Acidobacteriota bacterium | reverse complement strand
CAATTCCGATGGGTTCCACGATTCTCATCCGGCTTCCCAGCGGATCGAGATTCGGCCAATACTTGTCCCGCATCGCCTCATTCACAATCGCGACTCGTGTGCTTTCCTTGCTGTCGCGAGTATCAAAAGCCCGGCCTAGAACGATAGAGATTCCCAGAGTGTCGAAATAACTTTCATTGACGATCGCAGTCCCGATCGAGAGCGACGATTGATCCCTGGGCATTGAATATCCTTCTATGGCGATATTCGTCTCCTCATAGAAAGTGCTGAGCGGCAATGGGTACCGTACGGCAGCGGTCCGCACTCCTGGTAAGTTGCGAACCCGTTCCAGGACTTGCTTGTAGAAACTGCGGTTTTTCTCGGTTTCGTTGAGCCTTGTGGGATAGAAGCTCACCGTCAGAACATTCTCTGTGCGGAACCCGGGCTCCATATTACGTAAAATTCCGAGACGCTGATACGAACTGCCGGAGGCCACGAGGACAATCAG
>QHXD01000192.1:0-11356 GCA_003223895.1 Acidobacteriota bacterium | reverse complement strand
AACGTCCCAGGCGGGCGTCGACCGACTTCAGAAGCGGTTTACGTTGCCGCGTGAGCAACGAAGCGCTGGAGCCAGGCCCGAGAGGATCCCGGAAGTCAGTCCAACTGCAAACGTAAACAAAACCACGCGAGCATCAACATCGATTTCCAGTACGACCGGCAGGCTTTCCACTATTTGAATCGAGGAAATGAATCGCGCAACCAGCACAGCTATGCCCAGACCTGCGATCGTACCCGCAATCGACACCAGAATACTTTCGATCAACATTTGCCGCAACAGTCTTCCGCGGCTCGCGCCCAGCGCGACTCTTACCGCCGCTTCATGGGTGCGGGCCGGCGCCGTCGACAGCAACAGGTTCGCGACGTTGACGCAAGCAATCCCCAGGACGAGCACCGCAATCAAGAAAAATAAGACCGCACCTCTTGCAGTTCCCGGACTCTCCGCCAGGCGAAGTCCGACCTGGGTGTAGACCGTGAATCGAGGTTGGTGTCCGGATGTTCCTGTTCAAGCTGCTCTCCGATTCGGCCCACCTCTTCACGCGCCTGCTCGATGGTGACTCCCGGTTTCAGCCGCGCATACGCCTCAGCCACACCCAGGCCTTTGGCGTCGTTCCCTAGTAACGTGCCGAACATCATCCGCGGCACGTACACGGTTGGCTGTACGCCTGCAGTTAAAGATGGAGGCGCCACACCCACGATTGTGAAATCCCTGGAATTGATTCCGATCGTCTTTCCCAGAACATCGCGGCTGCGTCCGAACTCCAGTTCCCAAAGCCGATGACTGATGAGGGCGACGGCGTCCCGTCCCGGTGCCTGATCTTCCTCAGGGCGAAAACCGCGACCCAACACGGGTTCGGCTCGGAGACCGGAGAAAAATTCGCCGCTTACCGCGGCTCCGGCCGCGAGGTGCGGTTGCAGCCCGGGCCTCGTGGCAAGCCAGAAGACCGGATCGCCGCCCCAGGTCGTCGTAATTGCCTCGAAGCTTTGCGCTCGCTTTCGCAGCTCTTCAAAGTCCGGATTCGTGATCGGATCAACCTGGCTCGACTGCGTGACAGACGTGATCCGAACCACGCGCTCGGTCTCCGGTACGCGCAGAGGTCGAAGCAGGAAGGAATTGACGAGACTGAAGACAGACGCGGTTGAACCGATTCCCAGCGACAGGGACAACAAGACTGCGAATGTCACTGCCCGGGTCTTTCGGATCGACCGCAACGCAGAACGGAAATCCTGCAAGAACGAACTCATGCCGCGACTTATAGTTTCCGCGTTACCGGAAGTCAAGGCTCGGTGCGGCGATTGCTGGAACAGGTGGACGGGTTTATGATCACGATAAGAGGCAATCATGGCCAGACCACCGGCAATACAACCAGATACCGGGACACGGATCACGCTGAACATTCGGAATGTCGGCCTGACGGATGATCAATTTGATCGGCTTTGTTGCGACAATCGCGATCTTCAAATCGAAATGACCGCCGAAAAAGAACTGATCATCATGTCGCCCACCTATCCGGAGACAGATCGAAAAAACGCCAAGATCACTCAACGACTTGGGAATTGGGCGGAGCAAGACGGAACGGGGGTCTTTTTTGGATCGTCGGCGATATTCACATTGCCAAACGGCGCAAAGCGGTCGCCTGATGGGGCGTGGATTCCGAAGAGCCGATGGGATCAGTTGACTGAAGAAGAAAAGAACGAGTGCACCGAGATCTGCCCGGACTTCGTTATCGAGCTGCGATCGCACTCGGATCGTGTTCCTGACATCGAGGCGAAGATGGAAGAATACATTGCCAATGGCTCGAAACTCGGTTGGCTGCTCGATCCGATCGAGAACCGCGCCACGATTTATCGGCCTGACCAATCACCGCAACGCATCGACAGTCCCACCATCATCAACGGCGATTCTGTCCTGCCTGGCTTCAAATTTGATTTCAAAGAAATTCTGTAGTGGCGGTCTAAGACCGCCGGCGGTCACAGAACACCGCTACAGGCGGTCGACGCGGCCGTCGGCATGACGAGCGTAGCGGCCTTCGGCGCCATGGACAGGATCGTCGCTGGACCACGGCCACCCGCCGAAGCCGGTGCGCTGATAGTCGGAAAACGCCTGCTGAATCTCGGCGCGCGAGTTCATGACGAAGGGGCCGTATTGTGCGACCGGCTCGTTGATGGGCTGCCCTTGCAGAAGGAGGAATTCGCTCTCGCCGTTCCCGTTTTCGACGGTCACGTCAACGTCGGGACGAAGCTGGATCGCCGCGTGGCGCGGAACCTCGTGTCCGGCGACGCGTATTGCGCCACCACGGAAGAAGTAGAGCGTGCGGCTGGTGCCGCCTGCCGCCGCCAAAGTCCATCGGGCTTCCGGCGCCATCTTGATCGTCCAGATTGCGACGTTCGTGTCGGACCGCGCTGCCCAGGATTTCGGTGGCGGCGGAGGAGCCTTTACCTCGCCAATGCGTCCGGCCACCACCATGATTTCGGTATGGCGGCCAGCCTCGTCCTGCACGTCGAGGCGGGGAACACTGTCGCTCCACAGCATCGCAAAGTGCGGTTCCACCATCTTGTTCGAGCCCGGCAGGTTGAGCCAGATCTGGAACAGTTCCACCGGATTCGGCGCGTTTCGATTGAGCAGCGGAAACATTTCCGAATGGACGATCCCCTTGCCGGCCGTGATCCACTGAACGTCTCCCGGACCGAACCGCGCCGCCGCGCCGAGCGAATCCGAGTGATCGATGTATCCATGGCGCATGATCGTTACGGTCTCGAATCCGCGGTGCGGATGCTGTGGAAAGCCGGGTACGACGTTGCCGTGATACATCCGCCAGCCGTCTTTTCCCTCGAAGTCCTGACCGATGTTCCGGCCCGCAAGCGATGCGTCCGGTCCGAGGCTTTCGTTTCCCGCGGGATACTTGTCGTTGTGATATGCGCAGAAAAGAAATGGATCGGAACACTCCCAGGGAAAACCCAGTGGCTTAAGGCTTAGTATGACGTCTGCTTTCATCTCAACCTCCTGTAGCCTGCTTGAGCGCGCGCGCAGCCGCGGCAACTGTGCGGCCTTGCGCCGTGGCGTCCCTCTCATGGGACACCGCAACTAATCCTAGTTTATCGATAGCTGTGGAGAAAGACACCAGCGTTGACTCGTCCCCGCAATCCACGACGGCGCCAACCTTGCGGTCGAGTTTTCCTTCGGACCTCAGCTTCGTTAGCAAGTTGAAGTAGCCGGACCATTCCGGAGAAGACGTACTGAAACCCACCGGCGCTGCCAGGACGAGTGCATCGGCTCCCAGAATGTCCGCCTCTCTGGGAGCGACGTATTCCCTGTGCATCCGATCAAGAGTTTCTTTGCAGCCGGAGAATTCTTCGACGTCCGGCAGTCGGCGCAAACGGATCAGGGCTCTTCCCTGCACAGCTCCGACGGCCGCCGCCAGCGCCAGTTTCTCGGTTGAGCCGCAGCGCGAATAAAAGGTGATGAGTACGATGGGTTGAGTGTGCGTCACGGCAAGTCGAAGAAAAGAACTTCGCCGCCTTCCGATCCGTTTCCTGCGAACGACAATTCCTGCTCGTCGCTGACACCGGCGCCATCACCGTCGCTCAGCGGTTGCCCATTGAGAAAGATGCTTCCTCGGACGACCTGCACCCACGCGTGCCGGCCAGGCGCGAGAACCTGTTTCAGGGTTTGTCCCGACTGAAGCGTCGCGACGTACAAACGCGCATTCTGGTTGATGACTGTTGCGCCCTGGCTCGGCTCCGGCGCTGCCAACAGGCGGAAGCGTCCCTGCTTTTCGGCGGGTGCGAAAGCGATCTGCTGATAGGAAGGATCCAGATCCTCAGAAGCGGGATCAATCCAGATTTGTATCGAGTGCACGGGTTCGTTCTCGGACGCATTGAACTCGCTGTGCACGATGCCGCTGCCGGCCGACATTGTCTGGATCTCATTTTGTCCGAGCACGTGTTGTTCACCCATACTGTCGCGATGCAGCAGGTGTCCCTCCAGCACGTAGGTGATGATTTCCATATCCCGGTGGGCATGCGGACCGAAACCCTTGCCCGGAGCGATGAGATCATCGTTCAGCACACGCAGCGTACTGAAGTTCATATACGCCGGGTCCCGGTAATCGGCGAATGAAAACGAATAGTGGCCCTTCAGCCAGCCGCGGTCGGCGTAGCCGCGGTCTTCGCTTTTGCGAATTCTGATCATTGGATTCTCAACTGAGCTGTTCCTGCACCCACTCCAGCTCTTTGCAGACATAGTCGACGATGTTACCGGTCTTCAGGTTCGAGGGTAGCACGTCCCACGTATAGGTCTCGATCTCCAGTTGGCGAGACACCGGGTTGGCCTTATGGAATTTCAGGGCGTCTTCAATCGCGAAGCGCGTCGTTCCGAACGGTCCGAGGTCATCGAGAAACACCGGCACGTGAATGTGGGTACGCCATTCGCGCGGCCCCTGGTCCTTCCCCCATGCCGCGAAGGCATCTTCGAGATTCAGATACATGTGGAAGCGGCCTTCCTTCTTCTCCTTGGTCTGAGTGAGATAGATGGTATCGGCATAACGCTGGAGCGAGTCCACGACCTTCTGGTTGACCTGCGGCATGTACACAGCGGCAGCCTCCTGCAGCTTGAACACCGGAATGCCCGCGTCCACCAGCTTCTGCAAAGACTCCGAAATGTTCTCGAATGCAACCGCCTGATGGCAGATGTCGAAAACGGTGCCGAGGTGGCGGCGCAGCGCGGCATGCGCTTCTGAGATCGGAATGCCGGCTAACCTGGCCAGCCTTGTTGCGGAAGCGCCCGAATACAGATGCTTCGTGAAATATTCAACCGTTTCGTCGGTTGTTTCCAGAAAACAATACGGCTCCGGCTCGAGCGCCAGTCCAACGGTGCGCCCGGTACGTTCCCTCAGGCCTACGAGATGGGCGGCCACGCGGATGACGTGTTCGGTAAAGGCGTCCACAACATCGGGACCGGTTACCCGCGGTTTGAATCCAAGCGGCGGGCTCTGGATGGATGGCGACGACCCTTCCGGGCAAACGTCGGCGAGGACCTCGGCGACATTGATCGTGTATTGCGTCCGCTCTTCGGAACGCCAGTCCGGTTCATAGACCTGTTCCTTCACTCTCGTCCCCTTGAACGGCCCGTAAGGAAACGCATTCACCGTGTAGAGATACATGTCGTTGTCCCCGAGAAACTTCTTGAGCTTGTCACGCTCCCTGGGGTTATTGACCAATGTCTTCGCCGATTCTGCCGCCAGCCGCAGTGAAACGCCGAACGGCTGGTTTGGGGAAATGCGCTCCTTCACCTGCGGAACGTAGGTCGTTAAGCTGTTCCAGATTTCGTCCCAGTTGTCGCCGGGATGAACCAGCGTCGAATAAGTTAAATGGCCAAGACCTTTTCCGAGATCCATACTCCGTTACTCCTTCGATTCATCTAAAATTACTGATCACTGATGGCCACTGTCCAATGACTAATGAAATTGAGGATTGAGAAATGAACGGATTCCGCAACTGACCATTTTTCAATCCTCAATTTCATTAGTCATTGGACATTGGCCATCAGTAATCAGTGATTTTCAATCACTCCAAACCACTTGCTCGCGCTTGTTCCCGCGCCAGGACCGCCTGATCCCGGTCACCGTCGCCGTGGGCCATCGCTCCCAGCAGGCGTTCGATATAGACGTCATGACTCGGCATCGGGACCCGTGCGATGTTGGCGGCTGCCGCGATCAGGTTCGCGTCCTTAAGACCTATGGTGACCGGTGAACCGACCTTATCATAGGTTTCATCGACCATGGTTTTGCCGTAGCCCACGTAGGCGGGCGCGCCCGCGAACAGTCCCTCCGACATCACATCGTAGAGCACCTGCGGCTCCACGCCATATTTCCGAATGAGCGAAAACGCCTCGCCCATCGCGGTGATGGCGCAACCCAGGACCGCATTGTTTGCCAATTTGATGGCGCTTGCGGATTCAGGTTTTGGTCCCGCATAAAATACACGCCTGGCGATCACCTGGAAGAGGGGCTCGCATCGCTTCAACGCTTCCTCCGGCCCGGCCGGGACGATCCCGAGCTGTCCGGTTGCCGCCAGGTCGGGCCGGCCCAGAACGGGAACAGCCAACAGGACCTGATTGGCCTTCGCGTGCGCAGTTTCGAGCGCTCGTATGGTCGCGATTCCGTATGTCCCCATTGCCATATGGATGGCCCCTGCCGGTAGTGAAGCGCAGATGCCACCCGGACCGAATGCCACTTCATGGACAGCGAAATCTTCGGCGAGCATGGTGATGACGACTTCCCGGTCCTTGCAGACATCGGCAACCGACGACGCTACGCGAGCGCCGGATTGCGCGAACTCTGCCGTCGCCTGAGGCACGACATCATAAACAGCGAGATCATGGCCGCCGCTGAGAACGCGGCTCGCCATCCCTTTACCCATCCGGCCCAAACCGATGAAGCCGACCTTCATCATTTACTCCTTCATTTCGGCGGTCCATAGACCGCCGCCACAAATTTACTCCAGGCCGCTCGCGCGGGCTTGTTCCTGGGCAGCCACCGACCAATCCTTTTCGCCATTGCCGTGCGCGACGGCACCCAGCAGGCGGTCTCGAAATGCATTGCCGCTCGGCAGCGGAACTCGCGCCAGGTCGGCGGCTGCCATGATCAGATTGAAGTCCTTGAGGCCGAGAAGCGTTGTGAACCCGACTTTGTCGTAGGATTCATCGACGATGATCTTGCCGTAAACCTTGTAGGCCGGGGCCGCGAAAAGACTTTCCGTCGAGGGAGAATCCTTCGGCCATGGATCCGATGGCACAGCCCAACAGGAAGTTATTAGCGAGCTTGATTGCTATGGAGTGCTCGGGTTTTGCGCCGGCGCGGAATGTGCGTCTGCCCATGACCTGGAACAGCGGTTCGCATTTCTGCAGAGCATCGGCAGGTCCCGCGGCCACGATTCCGAGCTGGCCGGAGGCGGCCATGTCAGGCCTGCCCAGAACGGGCGCGGCCGCCAATATCTGATTCGCCCGGGCGTGCACGGCAGCAAGTTCCTGTATTGCGCCTGCGCCATGAGTGCCCATCGTGAGGTGAATCGCCCCGGGGGGGATGGAATCGCGCAAGCCACCTGGATTGAGCGTGACCTCTCTCAGGGCTGCATCATCGGTCAGCATCGTGATGACGACTTCGCGTCCTTCGCAAGCATCTGCGATGGATGACGCCACTCGAGCCCCGGCTTTGGCGAGCCCTGCCGCCTTTTCCGCCGTTCGGTTGAAAACGACGAGGTCATGGCCGGCGCCGAGAACCCTGCCAGCTATTGCCTGGCCCATCCGGCCGAGACCGACGAAGCCGACTTTCATGATGTACTCCCAGTAAGATCAGGGACTAGCCGCGAATGACTCGAATTACGCGAACGGCGCATCAACGATCATTTATTGCGCCGTTCGCGTAATTCGAGTCATTTGCGGCTAGTCCCCTGATTCCAAAATTCCGTCAGCGCTTATTCACGCCAAAGCCGCCGTCAACGCTCAGCTGGGCGCCCGTAATGTAACGGGCGCGGTCCGATGCGAGAAAGACGACACTGTCCGCAACTTCTTCCATTGTTCCCCAGCGCCCGGCAACGATACCCCAATTGCGGCACGTTTCGCTCAGAAACTCGGCCTTCGTTTTGCCCTGCTGCCTGGCAAGGTTGTCCGCCCATAATTCACGCCACTCTGTCGCGATCAGGCCGGGAATAACGGTGTTGACGGCAATCTTGTCGTCCGCGAGATCCGCAGCCAGGTAGTTTGTAACGTGATTCATGGCCGAGTTGTTGAAGCCGTGAGTCAAAGCGCCCGACAAAACACCGACGCCCGCAATTCCGCTGATATTGATGACCCGGCCGGTGCCGTCGCGGGAAAGGTGAGGTAGAAAGGCCTGGACGCAGCGCAGCATGCCGACAATCTTCATATTGATGTCGTCAATCCAGTCGCTGTCAGGCCATTCAATCTGGCGATCCACACGCCGAATGGGACCACCGGCGTTGTTGACGAGGATGTGGATGGTTCTCAGTTGGCTGACGACGTCTGCGGCGGCTGCTTTGACGGACTTGATGCTCTTGACGTCCGCAGGAATCCCCAGCGCCAGCACGCCGCTTTCACGTCGGATTTCTTCAGCGGTCCTTTCCAGAGCCTCTCTGCTGCGAGCCAGGAGTACAACGTTTACGCCTTCTTTCGCCAGCGCTCGGGCAATGGCCTTGCCAATACCCCGGGTTCCGCCGGTTACTACAGCGTTACGTCCTTTGAGTCCCAGCTCCATGGTACAAGGCTTATCAGACCGGGATGCGGCTCTTGTTTTTCTGCAGCCACTGATCGAAGTTCTGGAGCTGCGGGTTGAGCGAACGAGTCGTATCGATGCTGCGCGCACCGACGACCTCTTTTTCAAAGTCGCGGTACACCTGGAACATGTTTCCGTATTCGTCAGCGCCCTGGAAGCCGAAGGCGCGATAGTCATTCGGCTCGACCGCATTGTACTTCACGGCTCCGATGCCGAGACCCTTCGACAGCTTCTCGCTGATCTGGTTCAGCGTCAGGTGCTCACCCGCAATCCCGACCGTTTTCCCGATGTACCTGTCGCCAGCCTTGAAGATGCCGTACGCGGTCTTGCCGATGTCTTCGGCGGCGATGCCGGCGAGTTTGGCGTTGCCCATCGGGAATGTCCAGCTATAGACGCCGTCATCGCCTTTCTTCGGCGCGAGGCCGAACAGGTACAGGTTGTCCCAGTAGAACGAGGTGACGAGCCAGGTGGCAGGGAGAGCTGAGAAAGAGGCATCCGCGTCCGCCTTGGCGTCGAAATGCGGAACCCGATACTTCTTCTGCAGAATCGGCATGCGGTTGTCATCCGGCGACATCAGCTTCCGCGTGTCTTCCAGCGTCGACCAGATCACGTGCTTGACGCCGGCGGCCTTCGCCGCGTCAGCGATGCTTTTCGCCTGAGCCGTTTCCTTCTCGCCGGAAAAATGCTCCCAGAAGTTGGTCACACCGTATACGCCGTAAGCGCCGGCGAATGCCTTCTTCAAGCTTCCCACATCATCGATATCGGCCTTGACCACTTCGGCACCCTTGGCGGCGAGGGCCTTCGCCTTATCCTTATTTGGATCGCGCGTAATCGCGCGGCATGCATAGCCCCCCGCCTTGTCGTCGAGAATCGCCTGACAGAGACCCCCTCCCTGAGAACCGGTCGAACCCACTACTGCAATGATTTTTTTATCAGCCACGTATGTCTCCTTTTTATTAATGGCTGCGCCCTGCCGGGCTTGCATTCGCAGCCGCTCATGTTATTGATGGCTGCGCCCTGCCGGGCTTGCATTCGCAGCCGCTCATGTATCCCTATTTACCCAGTACTTCTTTGCGGACGATGGCCGCTCCATCAGCCAGCGCCTTCAGCTTCATCTTCGCGACCATGCGGGCCAGCGGTTTCATGCCGCAGTCCGTACTGAGGGTCACGCGATCGGGCGGAACGGCAGCAATCACTTTCCGGATACGATCGGCCACCTGCTGAGGTGTCTCGATGGCGTTGGTGCGAATGTCGAGCACGCCAACCTGGACGTCCTTATCCTTCGGCAGGTTCTTCAGGAACTCGATGCCGGCCATGTTGCGGTTTGCGTAATCGAGGACGAACTGGTGGATGCCTTTCGTCTCGAAGAAATGTGGAAGGACGGTCTGATATCCTTCAGGAAAGCTTGCGCTGAGAATGTCGTTGCCCCACGCGTTACCGAAGCAGAAGTGCCAGCCGATCTTAGCGTTCACACCGTCGCAACACTGTTCGACGACTTCGCGGACCCACTTGAAGTCGTTCTTATCGTTTGAGAAAAGCGGCATCCAGGCGCCGAGGTCTTCAAACTGCAAGTACTTGGCACCGGCGGCAACGAGCTCTTTCATTTCGGCATTGAAGATGGGCGCGAGCGCGCGGCTCAGCGCCTCGGCGTTCTTGTACGGCCCATGGAAGTACACATGCCAGGCCAGGTTTGCCGGGCCGGCACCGACGGAGACTTTGACGGGCTGCTTGGCGTGCTTTGCGGCGATTTTATAGAGGTCAGCGAGCCGGATCGGGCCTCGTGATACCGGTCCGCTATTCACGACGCCGCCCCAGTCGTCGAGGAGCTCTACGCCTTTATCGCGTTCGGTTGCGCCCACCGATAAAGGATGCGGGTTTCTGGCCGGCTCGAATCCTCCGATGCGCTCATACATGTACCAGCAGAAGGAGCCGATCACGCCGACGTAGTCGTCGTACCACATGTTGCCGTCCGTAACGATGTCGAGACCCGCCTCTTCCTGGTCCCGGATCACCGTCGCGACGGCGTCGTCATAAGCTTCTTCGTACTGAACTTCCTTGAACGCGACGCGAATGTCGCGGCCGAGTAATTGGTGCTTGTACCAGTGAGGCCGTGGATACGACCCGACCATGGTGGTCGGGAGGATAGTGTCGACAATCTTAGTAGGCATTTTGGGCTTACTCCTTACAATAATTGACGGCTGCGCCCTATCGGGCTTGCACTCGCAGCCGCCCGTCCAATGATGCGAGGGGTTGTTGTCTGGTGCGGCCGATTTGTCCGCAAGGCCGTAAATGCTATCTCAGCCGTCACGAACGGGTCAAGCGCCGGTCTTGACACTGCGTGATGCGCCTATGGTGTTCACGCGGAGTGTGGGGCATGGTCGTAGCCGCTGTTCCGCGCCGGGCACGCGCTGAAATCTGTATAATCAGTCCCTGCTGACAGACGGAAAACGGACTGATCTTGACCGTATCCGAAGGGTTAGAAAGGGAGAACCCATGCGAAACATCTTTGCCGCGTCATTGCCTGTTCTGCTGGCGCTCGCTTCCACCGCAGCAGGCCAGGGCCCTGCCATCGATTGGGAAAAAGAAAAAGCCGAGATACTGCAGCACTACCGTGGTCTGGTGCAGGTCAACACGACTTATGGAAACGAAACCAAAGTCGTGGATTACCTGAAAAAGGTATTGGATGCGGAAGGCATTCCTTCGAAGACTTTCGCAAAAGATCCGAGTCGCGCGAATCTGGTCGCACGCTTGAAGGGAAACGGCAGCAAGCGGCCGCTGCTGATTCTCGCTCATACCGACGTCGTGGCCGTACAGACCGAGAAGTGGCCGGTCGATCACTTCGGCGCTGTCATGAAGGACGGATATATTTGGGGCCGCGGAACAATCGATGATAAAGACAAGCTGGTCACGATGCTCATGACACTGGTCCTGATGAAGCGCTCAGGAGCAGTGCTGGATCGCGACCTGATCTTTCTCGCCGAGTCCGGGGAAGAAGCCGATCCCACTGGTGTCGGCATCAATTTCATGGTCAACCAGCATTTTGATGAGATCGACGCCGAATTCGCGCTC
>QHXD01000900.1 GCA_003223895.1 Acidobacteriota bacterium | reverse complement strand
GTGGCTTTGGCATTTTCGATGTATTGCCGCTGCCCTATACGTTCACCTTGATCACACCATTTCCGCTTCCGTTCTCGTACCGGATATTCGGGGATGTCCTCCCGCCAGGTTCATTTCCAACCGAGGCGTTTCTGGAGGCGGCAGGCACCTCGACGGCCGGTTCCGCCAGCTACGTTGAGCACGCTCCGAAGCGCAGCTACGTGATGCAATGGAACCTCAGCGCATCACGTGAAATTCCGGCTGGCATTATTCTCACGATCGGTTATGTGGGATCGCGGGGTGTCCACCAGCCCTTCAGAGTCGATAATTTCGACATGGTTTTGCCGACGCTGACACCAGCCGGTTACCTGTTCCCTCCAGCATCGAGCAGTCAGAAACTGAATCCAAACTTTGGCCGCGTCACTGGGATGCTGTGGCAAGCTAACTCGTTCTATAACGCCCTGCAGATGGTCATCACGAAAAAAGTGAACCATGGTATCCAGGTTCGCGGCGCATACACCTGGGGCAAGAGCATTGATACGCTCTCGGCGACGGTAGCTGACGACGCTTATCCTAACGGGCTGCTCAATCCTCTCTTCTTCGACCAGCGTACAACTCGGGGTTTGTCGGACTTCGATGTACGCCA
The DNA here is from genome assembly GCA_003223895.1 of Acidobacteriota bacterium. GTDB lineage: Bacteria > Acidobacteriota > Terriglobia > 20CM-2-55-15 > 20CM-2-55-15 > 20CM-2-55-15. The sequence continues at coordinate 1,976 of QHXD01000900.1, read as the reverse complement.
GACCTTTGTTTCCAACTTTACCTGGGAAGTGCGCGCTCCCAAAATGCGCGCACGGCTGACGCAATGGGCATTCGGCGGATGGCAGCTGGGAGGCATTTACAGGGCTTCGAGTGGTCAGCCATTTACTCCACTGCTTGGCGGCGATCCATTGGGCATGAAGCTGGATGAAACCAACGAGCCCCCGAATCGGATGCTCGGTCCGGGCTGCGAGACGTTGACCAACCACGGAAATCCCAACCACTACATCAAGACTCAGTGTCTGGCTTTTCCGAATCCGGCGAGCCTTCGAGGAAACCTCGGACGCAATACGTTGATCGGACCCGGCGTGTCGAAGTTTGATGCATCGGTTTTTAAGAACAATCACACCCGGCTCTTCTCAGAAAACACGAACGTCCAGTTCAGAGCGGAGTTTTTCAATCTCTTTAACAGGGCCAATTTTTCCTCTCCAACCGATAACCTCACTGTCTTCGATCAGACCGGGAATCCGATCCCGAGCGCGGGACTGATCACCTCCACACAAACGCCGGCGCGCCAGATTCAATTTGCGCTGAAAGTGATTTGGTGAGACACGGTCAGAACTGACCTACCTTTCTTCGGTTGCCTGCGAAGCGCGAAAGCTGCGATACAACAACACGTCGTAGACAATCTTGAGGCCGCCGGCCAGGAAGAAAGGGGCGTTGAGCATCGAGGCGCTCAGCAGTTTTCCGGCAAAAACCGGAGCCAGCGAGCTGCCTGCCGAGCGAGCGACGGAGGTCACACCGCCTGCGGCTGAACGCTCGCCGGGATCAACGACGGCCATCGTGTAAGACTGGCGCGTCGGAACATCCATTTGCGAGATGCTGAAACGCAGCAGCAGCATGGCTATCGCCAGCGAAAGATTCGGCATCAGCGGCACGAGAATTAAAAGAATGTTCGAGGGAACATGCGTGAACACCATCGTGTTGATCAATCCGATCCGTCGCGCCAGCCAGCTCGCCGATAGAGCCGAGATACCCGCAAGTATGTTCCCGCCGAAAAAGATGCCGCCCAGCGCCGCGGGTTGAACCCCGTACCGGATGTGGAACCAGTAGGCCACAATGCTCTGCAGGATGAATGCGCCTGCGAATGCGTCCAAAGAGAACAAGGCGGATAACTTGAGCACAACCGGGCCGGAGCGGGGAAGGCCGAGGATATCGTAAATCCTGCGTCCCCGATGGCGTGCGTGCGGTGGCGTGCTGGCCAGGTCTTTTGGTGCCGCCGGCGCCTCGGCGGCCGGCGATAGCCAGGCAAACATGAACGACAGCACCGCACCCATCGCCGCGTAGGCAACGACAATCACGCGATAACTGCCCAGCGAAGAGATACCCGCGCCTTGCAGGGATTGGGCCAGCACTCCGCCGGCAAGCGCACCCAGCGCAGTCGCAAAGGAGCCAGACAAGTTATACCAGGCGAAGATCTGCGTGCGCCGTTCGGCGGAGATAAGCTGGGACAGCGCCGCCTGCTCGATGGACAGGAACGGCCCCACTTCGTTGCCGCTCGGACTGATGACGCCGACTGTCGCCGCGATCAACAGTAGAAGAAAATTACTTGTTGATGCAAACAATGCCCCGGCGAATACAACGAGCACCGCGCCGAAGATCAACATACCTTTTCTTCCGATGCGATCCGCCGTGGTCGTGATTGCGAGAGAGATGATCGTATCGCCGATCAACGTCAACGTGAGCAGCAGGCCGATGCGGTTTTCGTCGAGGCCCAGCTCCGCGAGATACAGCAGGAGCACGACGGATAAAAACCCGTACGCAAACAGCCGGGCAATGCGCGTGGCGAAGAGGAGTCGAACATCACTCTGCTTGTGCATCGACCGTGGGGCCTAGTTCACGCGCCACGGGGATACACCGGGCCACTGCTTCATTGCCGCTCGCGCCCAATCGGTACTCTTATCCGTATGGCAGCTCAGGCACGGATTCGGGATCTTGTACTCGTCCGTCATCGCGGGC
>QHXD01000228.1 GCA_003223895.1 Acidobacteriota bacterium | reverse complement strand
AACAAAATGGGATCGTGAAACACAAAGACAGAAATGACAATTGACTATTGACCAGTGACCATTGACAAAGCTTTTTCAATGGTCACTGGTCAATAGTCAATTGTCATTTCTGTCTTTGTGTTTCACGATCCCATTTTTCTCACGAAATCGCGGGCATCGTACCCGGAGGGAATAACTTCAACCTCCAATTCCCGCTCGACGTCCTTGATTGTCAGGTCGTCCAGGAACAGATAGTCATCCCCAATCATCGACTCAGACGGCAACACGACGAAATCTCCATACACGTTGCCTTTGAGCGCGTCGATGAAGTCGCTGCCCGTGAGCAGGCCCGCCACTCCGATGCCGGATCCCCAGAACCTGCTTTCCACAGCCACCGTCTTCAGGTCCATATCGAGGCGATCCACGCACCCTTTTAAGTAAGGATGGAAGATCCTCCCCGTACACACGGTTCCGCGAGCGCGGCCCCTGGGTTTCGCACGTAGCGCGGCAGCGAACTGTGTCAGGAAAGTTCGGACCATTCCGACGCCATTCTCGATCTGCGGAAAGTCCGAATAGTGACTTGTCGGTGGAATGCGGGCGCCCGCCATGATGTAGATCTCGTCGCCCAGCCAGGCGAATGGCGTCCCGATCCTGCGCTTGAGCTTCCGTTGAATCGGCGTGACGTGCGCGATCAATTCCCGCGCGTACTCCGGGCTGAAGGGCCGCAGGACCGGCAGATTCTTCCGATGATCGGTAAGCCCCACCGGCACGATCGCAAGCGACGCGGCGCGCGGATGAAACCGCAAGAGATCGTCGATCGTCCGCTCGAGATGCGAGCCATCGTTGAGATCCGGGCACAACACCACCTGGCAGTGCAGTTGAATTCCGGCGCTCGTGAGCCGCTCGATCTTCTCCATCAGGCCGTCGTATTCGGCATTGCCGAGCAGCGCCGCCCGCAGCTCCGGTTCCGTGGAGTGAACGGAGATATACAGCGGCGACAGTCTCTGGTCGATGATCCGCTGCATCTCGTCTTCGTGAACGTTCGTCAACGTCAGGTAATTCCCGAACAGGAACGACAGCCGATAGTCCTCATCCTTGATATGAAGCGACCGACGGACATGCTTCGGATTCTGATGCACAAAACAAAAGACGCACTGGTTCTTGCACACCATCGGTTCGATGGGCTCGAACTCCAGTCCGAACGACTCCCACTCGCGGCGGACAAATGTGAGTTTCCGGTCCTGTGTCTGGATCGTGGTCCGGCGTCCGATGGTTGCGGCGTTGAATTGAAAATCGACGGCGTCGAGCAGCGGCTTGCCGTTCAGTTCGCGGATCTCGTCTCCGGCTTTCAGGCCGATGCGGTCGGCGAGCGAACCGGCTTCCACAGACAGGACGCGCAGCTTTTGTGCCTCGCCGCTGCGGTTGGCGGGTGCCTCGCGATATTCATGCACGGCTTTCTTGACGTAGGCCGAGGCAGAAAACTGCCTTTTGTTAGTCATGCGATTGCCAGTGACGCAGGCCGCGAACGAGATAGTGCAAACCGGAGAAGGCGGTCATCAAGCCCGTCATATAAAAAAGGACGTTCAACTCCGGAACCGCCACGTGTTGCCAGTTCGAATACAACACTCCCAGAACTGTAAAGACCTGCAGCGCCGTGCTGGCTTTTCCGTAGGGCGACGGGGTGAACACGCGCCATCCGACCATCAGCACAACGATCAGCGACACGAGCAGGATGAACACGTCTCTGAAGACGACAACGATCAGCAGCCATCGGGGAATCGTGTTGTGAAATTCCATCTGCGGCAGCGAGAGAATCAAAATCGACGATGTCATCAGCAGCTTGTCGGCCAGGGGATCAAGAACAGCGCCGATCGACGTCTTCTGGCCGAAGCGCCGCGCGATGACGCCATCGAGCACATCGGTGATTCCCGCTGCGACGAATGTGCTCAAGGCCCATCCGATCTCGCCATAAGCGAGCAGAATGATGAACACAGGCACGAACACGATCCGGAGGATCGTGAGCTGGTTCGCGGTCGTTAGTACGGCAGACCGATATTGTTCGACTCGTGTAGACATGTTGACGTAATTGGCGGTTATGTTCCTATTCTGCCTTTATCGGGATCTTCACGTCGAGGATCTGTCGCGAACAATACCCGTCGGCCTTCGAGCAGAAGAAATAAGTGAGCTTGCCTGGGATTTCGTAATTACCGGCTTTTTCTGCGGCGACGGGGACCTTAATGGTCGGCAGGTCGACGTAGTATTCGTCCTTCGACTTCGGATCATTCTTGGGCGTCTCGAAATCGGTCTTGCGGAGAGTCATGCCCGGCACGCCCTTCAGCTTCAACGTGATCGGCGGATCGAAATTAATCGAATAACCCTTCAAGAGACCGAATGATACCGTCACTTCGCCGCCCTGGCCCGCCTTCACCGGCAGGGTGATCTTGTAATCCGGCTGGAGGATCTGAGGTAAGCTACCTGCCGGGCCGCTCAACTGAGCCGCGAGTAACATCACTCCGAGAGCCAGTTTCAACATAAAATCTCCATAGGGAAGACAATGTGCTGGGGAATTTTAGCATGAAAGTACTGAACGTCGTGGGGGCACGCCCCAACTTCATGAAGATCGCGCCGATTGTGGAAGAGATGAAGAAGGCGCCGGATCTCGAAGGTATTCTGGTACATACGGGCCAGCACTATGACGAGGGGATGTCGGACGTTTTCTTCCGGGACCTGGGCATCCCGGTTCCCGATGTGCATCTTGGCGTCGGGTCCGGCACGCACGCCGAGCAGACTGCCCGCATCATGGTGGAGTTCGAAAAGGTCTGTGTCCAACAGAAACCCGGCCTGGTGGTCGTCGTCGGCGACGTGAACTCGACAATGGCGTGCTCGATCGTCGCGGCAAAGCTTCGTATTCCCGTGGCGCACGTCGAAGCCGGGCTGCGAAGTTTCGATCGAACGATGCCCGAAGAAATCAACCGGCTGGTGACGGATGCCCTCGCCGACCTTCTTTTCACCACGAGCGCCGACGCCGACGAGAACCTCAAGCACGAAGGCGTGGACGCGAAGAAGATCCACTTCGTCGGCAACGTCATGATCGATACTTTGCTGAAACATCGCGCGAAGGCCGAGGCGCTTCGCGTCGACAAGCCGAAACAGTATGCGCTCGTCACGCTTCATCGGCCCTCAAACGTGGATGATCCCAATGTGTTGAGGCCGATTCTGGAAGCTCTCGAGGAAATTTCAAGATCCATTCCCGTGATCTTTCCGATACATCCCAGAACCGCGAAGCGCGTCAGTGAATTCGGCCTTTCGCTGAACGGCATCCGCACGATTGATCCGCTGGGCTACCTGGAATTTCTGAACCTGGAGTCCACAGCCACGGTCGTGCTCAGCGACTCCGGCGGCCTGCAGGAAGAGACCACGATCCTGGGCGTCCCCTGCCTGACGCTGCGTCACAACACGGAGCGTCCGGTAACGATTACTCATGGCACGAACCTCATGGTCGGACCCGACAAGACGCGCATTCTCGACGCCTTCCGCCGGGTCATGTCCGGGGAGTGGAAACCCGGCGGACCGCCGGAACTCTGGGACGGCCACGCCGCCGAGCGCATTGTTCGCGTTATTCGCGACATCAGCGGACGCTAATTCGGCGGACTTCTTCCAGCCTTCTTTCATCCTAAACAACTTAACTGCGGTCAATCGCGTGCTTTTACTGGGCCGGCCGTAATTCCCGGCCGCTTCCGGCGGGCAGAAGCTTCGAGGGAGGGTAACTTGGGCCGGCTCCTTCGAAAAGGCCGCCGGAAGCTGAATCTCGATTTCCCGGCGGCTAGGGGGCGCGCCTGTGTATGCGAGTCGCGAAGGGCCGCAGGTCGCGGGCCGCCGGGAGAATTTTTCAACCGACTCGAAAGGAGAACCATGTTACGTCGACGTATTGCTGGAATCGTTGTGATCACAATGGTGTGGGTGGGAGCGGCTGTCGCTCAAGTCAAGGAAATGCCGAAGACGCCGCCCACGCCTCTCAATGCCAAAACGGTAGACATCAACAGTGCGGCTGAGATGAACATTGCCGCGATAGGAATCGAAAGGCCGATTGCGAAGAAGATCGTCGAGGGCCGTCCGTACCGGAACAAACGCGACCTCGTCACGCGTCAGCTGCTGACGAAGGAGCAGTACGACAAGGTCAAGGGCCTCATCGTCGCGAAGCAGCCGCCGAAGAAATAGCCGCTATGTACGCGCGAATGGTGATCGGTGAAGCTCTCGATGACAACCAGGTAAGGGAGTTCGCGCGGATCTATACGTCCGAGGTCCTGCCGGAATTGAAGAGTGAGCCGGGATTCTCCTCGGCGCAACTGATGATCGAAGAGGGAGGCACGATGGCGGTGTCACTGACCGTCTGGAAGACGCGGGACGATTGCCTGCGGTACCACTCGAGTCGCTCATATCGACAGTTCGTTGCCAGGACACAACACCTGCTCGTGGGTGATTTCGTGGTGAAGCTGTTCAAGGGAGTCTAGCCGCCAATGACGCGAATTACGCCAACGTTCGCGTCATTGGCGTAATTCGCGGCCTTATTTCTTCCGGAATTGTCTGAAATCGAGATTGCAGTGATGCCGTCGAAGAAAGTCCATGAAGCGCTTGTAGTCGGAGTCCGGAATTCGGAACAGCGGCAGAAGCTTCTTGTAATTCCCGCGCGTCAGCTGGAGGCCCCGCCGAATCACGTGCTCGACCTGGTTGCGGGTGATCCGCCTTTCCGAATAGGGTCTCGCCACCGACTCCCAGAAATCTCCAACGATCACTTCCTCCATCGCCCAGCCGTCCGCGGTTTCGGTAGGCAGAACGATCTCATCCGGATGAATCAGGTCGCCCGACGCAGTGTAGACTGCGGTCTCAACGATATTCTCGAGTTCTCTCACGTTCCCCGGAAACCTGTACCCGAGAAGTTTCGCCACGGCGTCGTTGCTGATGCTTTTCCGGCCGCGGAGCATGTAGTTCACAAGAAGCGGCACATCTTCCATGCGATGGCGCAGGGGTGGAACCCGAATTGGAAACACGTTCAAGCGATAGTAAAGGTCCTCTCTGAAGTCACCCTTCCGGACGAGAAACGGGAGTTCACAGTTGGTTGCCGCGATCACCCGCATATCGATCTTGCGGTAAACCACATCGCCCAATCGCCGGAGCTGTTTGTCCTGAAGCACTCGAAGTAGCTTGGCTTGAAAACGCCGCGAAGTATTCGCGATTTCGTCGAGGAACAAGATGCCTCCGTTAGCCTCTTCGAATAGACCCGGCTTGTCCGCCACCGCCGTGGTAAATGCGCCCCGGCGATGCCCGAACAATTCGCTCTCGATCAACTCATCGGGGAGCGCACCGCAATCCACGGCCACGAACCTTGCATCGCTTCTGTCGCTGTACTCGTGGATCGCTCTTGCGACCAGTTCTTTTCCGGTCCCCGTCTCGCCGGTCACGAGCACGGATCCGGATACTCGGGCTGCCGCTTTCACTGTTTCCCGCAACCGCTGCATCACTTCGCTTTTGCCTATCATGTTTTGTATAGCCGTGAATTCCGGAGAACGGTCACATGGAAATAAATCCTTCCGATATTCGTGCCATGGTTCACATCGCAACGAAGCGAACCGGCACTCCCGTCCACGATGAAGATCTGGAGCAGGAGATCGCGCTGCGCGCCGTCGAGGCGTTCCGCCGCATCGACCGGGTGACGCATCCGCGCGCGCTGCTCATGAAGATCGTCCACGATACGGTCCGCGAGCACTGGCGTCACCGGCGCTCGTCTGAAGACCTGGACTCCGTCGCCGAGCGATTCATTTCCCAGGCGCCCACCTTCGAATATGACCTCGATTTGCGGCGCCGCATCGATCTCCTCCGCCATGGGCTGGACCTGCTCCCCGTCTCGAAGCGCACTCTCCTGGAGCTCTTCTATACTCACGACTACTCGACCTCACAGATCGCCAACATCCAGGGCAAATCCGTTTCAGCCGTCAAAATGGAACTTCTCCGCTCGCGACAGTCTCTGGCGCGAATAGTCCGTTCGCTCGCGAACAAAAAATCGCGCTAATCACTACAATCTCGACCGATCGTCCGCGGTGGCCTTTATTTTTCATCGCGGCGGATTGGAACGTCACGTGGTAATACCCAACCGATCCCGGCCCAAATTTCAAACGGGAGAAACGAAGATGAAAGCGATGAAGGCATTGACAAGGGCAGAGGCAATCGCCATCCCGGCGGGTGTGCAGGCGCTGGATGGGCAATCGAGTCTGGAGACAACGGGAGGCGACTACGATGACACTGGCCTGGGCCTCGCCGCGGTTCTCGCAGGGGGACTCGCCGCCGCAGGCGGACTGCTCCTCTGGGCGTCTATCTGATAGAAACACCACGACGCGAGGAAAAGATGGAAACCGTGCGAACAGAACAGCTCTCGAAGTCTTTCAAGGGTGTCTTTCGATTGGGTCCGTTGGACCTTCGCGTCGCACCCGGTGAAATCCTCGGGATCATGGGCCCTAACGGCGCCGGCAAAACCACGCTGCTCCGGCTGCTCTGGGGATTCATGCGGCCCGACAGCGGAAGCATCTCCGTCTTCGGAATGCAGCCTCATCTGGAGCAAGTGAAGGTTCGGCTCCGGGCCGGCTACCTCTCGGAAAATCCGCAGTTTTATCCCGCACTGACGGCCCGGCAATTCCTCCGGTTTGTCGGCAACTTCTATGACGGGTGGGACGCCGCGCGCACAGACCGGCTGCTTGAAAAGTTCGGCGTGCAATCCGATTTGAAAATCGAAGAACTCTCAAAGGGAAATCGCATCAAGCTTGGACTGATTTCAGCCGCGGGCCATCGGCCGGCGCTCCTTATATTGGATGAACCCACATCCGGGCTGGACCCCCTGGTGCGGCTCGATATTCTCGGTTTCCTGAGAGATCTGGCGCGCGAAGAAAACGTTTCAATTCTGCTTTCCTCTCATATTTCCGACGATCTGGACCAGATCGCCGACAGCATTCTGATGTTAAATAAAGGACGGGTCGTGGAGTACGGCCGCGCGTTGTTCCTTCTCGACAAATACGGACAGTTACGCCTGGAGACCATCTTTGTTCACGCGATT
>QHXD01000227.1:6992-16808 GCA_003223895.1 Acidobacteriota bacterium | reverse complement strand
AAGACACAAAGGGCACAAAGACACAAAGAAAGCCGGCATTAAGAAACCTTTGATGCCGGCTTTCTTTGTGTCTTTGTGTTTCCTTCCGCACTTCCTTGACACGGTGAAACCCGAGAGAGTTCGGATGGGGCGTGAACTTCATCCATTCGGCGATGAATAACAGCTCGAACTCGACCGCTCCCGGCCAGATCAATTTCAACGCCCAGCAAACCGGACGCGCGCTCGGCGATTTTATGCTGGGAAAGGTGTCTCAGTTCCAGCAGCAAAATCCGACCATCTACTATTACCGCCAAAACTATATTGGTCTGTACCTGCAAGACACGTGGAAGGCGACTCGGCGGCTGACCGTGAGCGCCGGCCTTCGATGGGAGCCCTTCAAGCCGATGTATGACGCAGACGGCCGGGCTTTGTTCTTCTCTCAAGAGGCGTTTGACAAGGGTCTTCGCAGTACCGTTTACAAGAATGCTCCGGCCGGGCTTCTGTTTCCGGGAGACACCGGCTATCCCTACGGAAACAGCAAGGCGATCGGACCATCCGCCCTGCTGCATTTCGCGCCGCGCCTGGGTCTGGCATGGGACCCGCATGGCGACGGCCGTATGGCGGTGAGAGCTGCCTACGGAGTCTTTTTTGACTACCCGCACTTCTACGAGTACAGCGGGATGTTGAAAGACCCGCCCTGGGGTTATGGAGTGACTCTTACAAACCCAGGTGGTGGGTTCGAAGATCCATGGCGAGGAGTTCCCGGAGGAAATCCCTTCCCGGCTCCTCTCACTCCGGATATAAGGCTTACTCAGGCCGGAGATTACTTAAGCGTTCCGCCATCTCTCAAGTACCCGTACATGAATCAGTGGAATCTCAGCATTCAGAGGGGAATTGGAGCGGACTGGCTGGTGGCTGCAAATTATATTGGAAACAATGTCATTCATCTGACGGATGCTCTTCAGGTCAATCCCTCGGTGTATCTGCCAGGCAGCAGTTGCCTGATCGGAGGTCAGACCTACAGCCCGTGTACGTCCACTGCGAATGTACTGCAGCGCCGCAAGCTGTTTCTGCAAAATCCGACGGAGGGCCAGTACTATGGCAACCTCATCGAGCCCTACAGCGGCGGTACGCGTAATTACAACGCGATGGTGCTTTCGGTCCAGCGCCGGCGAAGTCATGGCGTGACCGTGCAGGGGAATTACACGTTCGGGCATTGCATTGACGATGGGCACCCGGGCGCGAATCTTGACGGCCGGTTTGGAGGAGAACTGAACGAGCGCCGGAGGTTCAGCCGCGGCAATTGTGATTCGGACCGGCGGCACAACATGAACATGTCCACGGTGTACGAGACACCGCAGTTTTCAAACTCCACGCTGCGAATGCTCGGGACAGGCTGGCAGGTTTCGGGAATTGTCAGGGTATTGTCCGGAAGCTGGCTGACAATATCTACCGGTGTCGATAGCCTGGCAACCAACGGAGATACGATCCCGAACCTGGTTCTTTCCAGTCCCTATACTCCCGACAAGGGCATCGACCTGTATCTCAATCCTGCGGCTTTCGCGCGGCCGGCAACGGGCGAGTACGGAAATTTCGGAAGGAGTAATATTCAAGGTCCGGGAAGTATCCGGATCGATATGGGCCTGACGCGAAAGTTCCAGGTTCGAGAGAAACAGACGGTCGAGTTCCGGGTCGAAGCGTTCAATCTGCCGAACCATTTGAATCCGGGCAATCCGAGCACTGCGGGATTGACTCTGACCAGCCCCACTTTCGGGAAGATTCAGACGGCCCTTGATGAACGGATTATTCAGTTGGCATTAAAGTATGTGTTTTAAGGAGGTGGTTGGTATGGCAGGACTCCAAAGCTCCCCTCCTAAGTTAGGAGGGGAGTTCTGACAACTTGACTCATCGAAAGGAGGCTTGTGCGCATCATAATCTTGGCTGCTGTAGTGGTACTCGCGCTGGGCATCTTCTGTTTGTGCATGGTGCCCATTCCTCGTGAGCCCGCCATCGGCTCGGCTCGACTGGTTTCCATCGAGGAACTGGCAGAAATGTGTCCTCCGGAGCCGCCAGCCGGCCCGCAGGAAAACAATCTGTTTGCTGCATTTCAGGATAGTTCCGTGCAGGCGGCTGGACAAAATGCCGGCAGTGCCGGCACGGTGAACCGTCCTCCCGTGCGGTATATCCGCGACACCGATCCCATTTACTCTTCGGTCGGAGTCGATATGCGGCTCAACGAAGTGTTCCTGCAAGACAGCAATACATGGAGCATCCGGGTATTCAACCGGCTCGACAATACGCCGGCCGGTGCGCCGCGGACCCAACCCAAGCGCGTGATCAGCGGTCCGAAGACCGACGTGCAGTTCAATAGTTGCGTTTACATTGACCCGACCAATGGGGACATTTATTCGGTGGAAAACGACATCGGCGACAGCATTGTCGTGTTTGCCGAGGGTGCCGAAGGTGATATCGAGCCGAAGCGCCACTTGAAGATCACCCATCGCGGTTACGCGATGACCATCGATGAAGAGAAGCAGGAGCTGTTCCTCTCCGTGCAATATCCTCCGCAGGTGGCGGTTTATCGGAAGCTGGCCTCCGGAGATGAGAAGCCGATACGCTTGATTCAAGGGGAAACCACGCGACTATCGGACGCTCACGGCATCGCGATCGATACAAAGAACAAGCTACTGTTCGTCAACAACTGGGGCAACATCAGCGACTATAATGTCGTCGGCACGGGCAGGTTTGAAACCCCCTCGATCACCGTGTATCCCCTTGACGCCAACGGCGACATTTCTCCGCTGCGCGTCATTCAAGGTCCCAGGACCCAGTTGAATTGGCCCGCCTCGATGTCTCTGGACCCGGATACCGGGGATCTGTATGTCGCCAATGACATGGGGCAATCCGTCGTTGTTTTCCGCGGAACCGATCAGGGCGATGTGGCGCCGCGTCGAGTGATCAAGGGACAGAAAACCGGTATCAGTTATCCGACAGGTGTGTTTGTCGATACCAGGAATAAAGAGCTGTGGGTTTCGAACCTGGGAAACTCGTCGGCGACAGTTTTCCCGCTGACGGCGAATGGAGACGTTGCGCCCCTACGCACGATTCGCAGCGCGCCCGCCGGCAAAGCTTCGTTGAGATTCGGCAAGACCCAGGCCGTGGCTTATGACAGCAAACGGGAAGAGATTCTGGTGCCGAACTGAGTGAACCATCCGCAGATTGCGGCCTTCGCCAGGTTGGCGAAGGAGAATACGCCGCCCACGCGCGTTCTTGAAGGGCAAAAGACGAAGATCAGCCGGACCATGCATGGTTTTGGATACGATCCGATTCACGACGAAATCGTGGTGACCAGTCCTCTCACACAAGCGATCCTGATATTCCGCGGATCGGCCAAAGGAGAGGATCCGCCGATTCGAGTGATTCAGGGGCCCCGCACACAGATATTGGGTACCGCCGGCGGCGGTCTCGACAGAGTCAGCGTCGATCCGGTCAATAGCGAGATCCTGCTTCCCATTGCACCGGGTGGCACTGTGAAAGAGGGTGGCGTCCTGATATTCGACCGGGAAGCGAATGGAGACGTCGCGCCCAAGCGAGTTCTCGTCGGGGTTCGCGGCGCTGTAGCGGTGGATCCGGTCCACAATCTTTTGATCGCAAACAGCGGCACGTCGATGCAGATTTTCGATCGTACGGCCAGCGGCAATGCCAGGCCAAAAGCCGTAATCCAGGGGCCGAACAGCCTGATGGCGACGATCAGCTCATTCCAGGTCTACGGGCCAAAGGGCTGGATCATCGGCGGCTGCGATCGAGCTCCCGGGATGGCAGGCTCCAGTCCTGCTATTTGCGCCTGGAGCGTCAACGATAATGGTGACGTTCCGCCCCGTTGGAAAATCCCGGTTCAGCAGCTCACCGGGTATGCTCCATCGGGAATTGCGCTGGATCCGTCTCACAAGGAGATCATTTTCAGCGCAGCGGGCCAGCGGATTCGCCCGCCGAGCGGCATCATGAACACCGTGATCACGTTTTCCTGGCCGGAGATATTTTAGCGGGAATTAGCCGCGAATTACGCCGATTACGCGAATGGGGCGCATCAAGAATTGTTTTTTGCGCCCCATTCGCGTAATCGGCGTAATTCGTGGCTAATTCTTTTTACCCCGAATTATTTCTGCACCCTGTCGTAAACCACCACGTTGTTGGACTGGTCCCCATCCCACATCCCGCGGTAGGTGATGGTCATTGTCTTACCGTCTTCCGATATGACTCGCCGGGCGTTCGCCATCTCTTTACCGGCATGCCACAGAGTGGACTCGGCCGTATTCGCATCGATCTTCTTCAGCGCGATCGCGTCGGAATCGGGGGCTCCCGTGACGGGATACTCCACACTGTCATAATTCGCGACGTATTCAATGGTTGACGAGCGGCCGTCCGCGTAGACGGTCTTTATTGTTGTCTTGAGTCCATCCCGGTGTGCCTCATAAATGCGCGTCTGGCTCTTCGGCGGGGGGCCCGGCCTGAACTTCGACTTTGCGAGGTTGAGAACCCAGGTTCCGAGTACGTGATCTTCAGCAGCGGTGACTTGAGACTGGTAAGCGGCCAGCAGAGGCTCGGCGGCCCAACCCGCAACCGCAGCACCCAACACTACCGGGAAGAGCAATAGCCTGACGTGAGCTCGCATCGCCCTTCTCCTTTCAATCTGGAGCTTTCCAACTTTTGAGGTCAGACTACTACCGTTCTTTGCCTCGGCCAAAGCCTAAAAAATGTAATTCATTCACACCTGTAACGAAAGTGACGCCGTAAGTCTTTTAGATCCGGTCGGCGGTTACTTTCATCTTTCACTTTGAGCCGCGGCTCATGCCAGTCTTCTATGAACGCCGCTACAGTTTTGGATATTTCGAGTTCAGAAAGCCGCGGAGCGGCGAGCATTTAAGCGAATCGGAAGGCGGCGCGTTTTCCCTCGTCGAGGAGACTTGCGGCATCGAGGCGGCTGAACAGGTGGATGAGCGGCGCAATCAGGGCTGTCCAGCCCGTCATGTGATTTGCGCCGAGTCCCGCGCCGGTACCGCCGTTGAAATATTCGAAGAACGAAATGTAGTTGTGCCAGTGGGGATCGAGGCGGAATCTCTCGGTAGCGCCGTAGACGGGACGCCTTCCGTTGCGATCCGGAAGAAATATCCTCGTAAGCCGCCCCACAAGCTCCTGGCTGACGTCGAAGAGATTCAGTGAATTGAGAGAACCCGTCGGGAATGACACCTTGAGCGTGTCGCCGTAATACGCATAGAAATTCAGAAGCGCCCGGATAATCATGACGTTGATCGGAAACCAGACGGGTCCGCACCAGTTCGTGTTGCCGCCGAAGATCGGACTGTCGGATTCACCTGCCAGATACTTTACGCTGTATTGATCGCCGTGCACCGAAACGACGTAAGGATTCTGCCTGTGGTATCGCGACAGCGAACGAATGCCGTAAGGCCCCAGAAACTCGTTCTCGTCGAGCAGCTTTTCGAGGACGCGGCGTAGTTTTCCGGGACCGACGAGCGCAATCAATCCACGTCCGGCCACACCCAGATCACCCGCGGGGTGCATGGCCGCAGCAAGTTCCGGAAACTGCCGCATCCGGCGCTCCAGGTGAAGCGCAAGCCTCGAACATCGCTCGCGCTGATACTTCTCGATGACTGTTGTCGCGCAGAACGGGATCAATCCAATCAACGAGCGAACCTTGAGCTGAGCGGAAGCGCCATCGGGACCGCGGAGACGATCGTAATAGAACCCGTCTTTCGCATCCCAGAACCCCTCGCCGTCATTCCGATTCAAAGAGGAACTGATCCATATCAAATGCTCGTAAAACTTCAGGGCCATCTCCTCATAGCTCGGATCGTTGGCCGCAAGCTCGATCGCCATTTCGAGCATGTTCTGGCAGAAGAACGCCGCCCATGCGGCGCCGTCCGCCTGTTCGATGTATCCTCCCGTCGGCAGCGGTTTGGTGCGGTCGAAGGGACCGATCGTGTGGAGACCTATGAAACCGCCTTCAAAAACGTTCCTGCCGAAACGGTCCCGGCGATTGACCCACCACGTGAAATTGGCCAGCAGCTTCAGGAAAACCCGTTTGAGGAAATCGAGATCCGGCGCCGTGTTGAATTTCTCGATGTTGTACAGAAACAGCGCCGCCCAGGCGTGGATGGGAGGCGTTACTTCGCCAAAGTTCAACTCGCTGGCGGCAATTTGCCCGCTCGGACTCGCATATTCCGCGTGGAGCAGCAACTCCAGCTAGGCTTTTGCAAACCTTCGATCGACCAGGCCGAGGGCCACCGCATGAAACGGCGCGTGCCACGACGAATACCAGGGATACTCCCATTTGTCCGGCGGCGAAATGATCTCTCCGTTCAGCAGGTAAGACTCTTCGTCGGACTCATCCGGGCGAGGCCACGCGTGGTCATGACCGGTGTGATGCTCCTCAACCCAGTTCCGGATATCGAAGTAGTAATACTGCTTATTCCACATCAAGCCGGCCAGCGCCTGACGCGCAACGCGTCTTTCCTCCTCGCCGATTTTCGAGGGAAAGAGGTGGTCATAAAACTCGTCCGCTTCCCGGCGGCGTGTCGCGAGCGTTCTATCAAAGTCCCCGAAGGGCACGTCGAGGACTCCAGGAAGGTAGTCTGTATCGATATGGGTCAGCCGAAGCCGAACCGCAGCGACACCGTTCGGCAGCAGCGTCATTCGGTAAAGGGCGCACGCCCGGGTGCCCGTCTTTTTGGGATTTACCGCATTCGCCACGCCGCGGACGAGGTAGTTGTGAAAAGCGTCTTTGACATAAGGAGTCCGGTTCGGTATCTGGAACACGGCTTCCGTATTTGATTCGTTCTCGGTGAAGAGGAATTCAGGATGGCCTTCGCAACCCAGGAAGTATTCGCCCAGGTTCCAGTGCGACGCCGAGATACCGCGCAAAGCCCCAGCCGCAACTTCCGTCAGGCCAGGCCGGACGCCGGCCACCGACGCGGACCACGTGTTGCGAAACCACAGGGTGGGCAGCAGACAAAGTCCTGCCTTATCCGGTCCGCGATTGTAGATGGTGATCTTGACGAGAATGTCTTCGGTATCGCCCTTGGCGTATTCCACGAACACATCAAAATACCGGTCATGGTCGAAAACACCGGTGTTTATCAGTTCGTATTCGGGCTCCTGGCGCGTGCGCCGCTCGTTGGTGATCTTGAGGTTTTCGTAAGGGAAAGCGGCCTGCGGATATTTGTAGAGATATTTCATGTACGAGTGCGTGGGAGTGTTGTCCAGGTAGAAGTAGTACTCCTTCACGTCTTCGCCATGATTGCCTTCACGGTTGGTGAGCCCGAACAGCCGTTCCTTGAGGATCGCATCGTTGCCGTTCCACATGGCGATAGCGAGGCATAGCTGCTGATCTTCATCCGCTATGCCCGCTATGCCGTCCTCTCCCGCTCTGTAGGTTCGAAGGTGCGCATGGCTGTGAGGGAAGGAATCCCAGGGGTCGCCGGAGCCGCTGGCGTCTTCTCGAAGCGTGCCCCACTGGCGTTCGCTCAGGTACGGCCCCCATTTTTTCCACTTTTTCCGCCCATCGTCGTCGGCGCGCAGGCGAAGGAGTTCAGCGGGTTCGGCCATTTCTTTAATTTTGAGACGCCCCCCGACGCGGCGTGAATTCGAAGATTTCCGGAACAATCAGCTGCGGATTACGCGAATTACGCAGATTAAATCCGTGTAATCGGTGAAATCCGCGGCTGATTTTTCACGCCCGCGTGTTTCGCTCGAAGCGATGCGTGCAGGGATCCGTCTTCGATGAAACTCGAGCGGTTTTGCCGGGTGTGACGATTACGCTGCGAAACGATGCTACCGGCGTCACGAACATTTTCGTGACGAATGAATTGGGGCATTACATTTTCGACTTCGTCGATCCGGGGCTGTACAGGATTACGGCGGAACTGCCGGGATTCAAAAAAGCCGAACAACTGAACGTTCCGGAACTGAATATCTCGAGCACGAATTTCGGCAAGGTCACGCGCAAGCGCGCCGACGGCTCAGGGCGTGAGATCCAGGCCGGGCTGCGTTTCGTGTTTTAGGGTTCAGGACTGCAGCCAATGATTCGAGGATCTTTTTTCTGTTCGATCGTTCTTGCTTTCGCGTTGGAGGCGCGGGGGCAGACGGTGGAGGTGTGGCGTTTCGACAATCTCAGCAGAATCGGCGGTCACGCCGTGACCGTTGTCGGAGCGCCCCGCGTTGTGGAGACGGACGCCGGGAAGGCGATCGAGTTCAATGGCGCCACCGATGGACTTTTTTTCGAGGTCAATCCGCTTGCCGGTCTTGTGCAATTCACTGTCGAAGTCGAGTTTCTGCCGGCGCCGTCTGGCCCCGAAGAGCAGCGGTTCGTCCACTTTCAGGAAGCGAACACCGAGAACCGCGCGCTGGTGGAGCTGCGGACCTTGCCCGGCGGGTCATGGGTTCTCGACACGTATCTTCGCCATAACGAGGCTGAACGGACTTTGATCGATCGCGCCGCGGTGCATTCATCTGCACAATGGCACACAGCCACGTTGACGTTCGACGGTCAAACGATGAAGCACTACGTCGATGGCGTGCTCGAGCAATCCGGTGACGTGGCATTCAAACCTCTTGCTGCAGGCCGTACCTCGGTCGGCGTGCGCCAGAATCGCTTGTTCTGGTTCAAAGGCCGCATTCGCCAGATTCGCATCATCCCTCAGGCGCTGCCGCCGCGCTGACTCATCATTTACCGCACGGCTTCAGGAAAAGCTTCGGTTGGTTTTTCCGAATAGCGTTTCATTTTGAGTGTGAGGCTGGCGCCCGCGCGGGGCGCGAGTTTGAGGGTAAAGCTTGGACTGTTCACGGAAACTGTCTCGCCGTGGACCTGAACGGATTCGATCCGGTGCTCGGCGTAGGCTCCGCCTTGAACGACGACCTCGCGGGGCGCTGTCTTGTTCAAATTGACGAGCGTGACGATCGTGCGTGTGTCCGACATCTCCGAGACGAGAGCGCCAACGTCTTCGGGTAAGCCGGCGCGTTTGCGCGCCGGATCGAAATAGCGCAGCCGCGCATTCAGCAAACCGCCATCGCGGCCGGGCGGCATGCCGCCGAGCGTCAATCGGATGAGTCCGTCAACTGCGACGGGATTGAAGTCCATCATGTTGTCGGCCAGGCGCTGGTCGGCCGTTGTTGTATCGCTCCGCACCTGGGCGAGGCGCTTCCGGATTGATTGGAGATCCCTCTGCAGCGCGGTCTCGGGATATGTTGGATTCCGGCCCTGCAAGTAGGCGACCCACGGGTCTTCGGCGGTGCGCTCCAGGTCGCCCGGCTTCATGGACCAGTACCAAACCTCCAGAGCGCCGACATTCCAGGGCTGCGCCTGCCAACCGTACCAGCCATCCGACCCATACATTGACGGATACTGCAGCCGGCCGCTGATGGTCTTCGCGTTGGAATTGACCGAATTGATCATGTTCCGCCAGGCATCCACGTACTTTTGATCGCCGGTTACAAACAGCGCGTTGTTAAAACCGACGAGCGCCCGCGGAATCCGGTTGCGGTTTTCACGCTTGCCCGTGACGGGATTCACAGGACTGAATCCCCAGCCATAAGCATTGGCCCACCATTTGCCGCCGGGTCCTCCGATTTTTCCATCGAGGTCGACGAAGCTGGGAATGATCCCATTGTTGCGCATCATGCGATCCAACCAGGCATCCATGTACTCGACAATCCACTTCTTGTATTTCGCGTCTCCCGTGACCAGGAAGGCGTCCAGCGGTAATGTCGTGGCGACAAGATTCAGGAACGAATCGCCGGCCACGTCGCCGTACTCCGCATAGT
>QHXD01000227.1:5559-6937 GCA_003223895.1 Acidobacteriota bacterium | reverse complement strand
CCCAGTCGAGAGCAGTGGCCTTCCGCAGCATCGGTCCACGGCTTCCGTTGATCAGGCTGCGGATGAGTTTGTGCTGGGGATCGTAGTTCTTCGCCTCGGCGTCCTCGCCCATGTAGAATCCCGCGAACCGGCGAGCGCGCTCCTGGTATTTCGAGTCGCCGGGAACAGAAAGACCCATGCGGTTGAAGACTCTCAATCCTTCGCCGTGGTGCATCCAGTCGGCTTGCGCGCTGAACTCCTTGTAATACATTCCGCCGCGGCCTGCGGGCACTTGCGTGGTTTTCGCCTCGGTGTATTGCCGAAGCATTCCTTCGACCCCTTTCATGTACAACCGAAGGATTTCATTGCTTCCGCCAATCGCCTGGAATTCGGGCCATCCGGCGAAGTTTTCGAACGCGTCGTCCGGTCCGTCGTCTGCGCCCCAGCGCAGCACGCACTGCACGTTGCCATTCTCGTCGTAATACTTATGGTAGAACTCCTCCATTGCCGGCTCGCTCGTTTCTATCAACTCCCGCTCGAGCACAGCCCAGCCGGGCGCTTCCATCTTTGTATCCACGTTGATGACGACACTGGCGGCCTTTGGCACCGCCATACTAAGCGCGAGGACAGAACAGCACAGCACACTGTGAATTGGTCTCATCGGTTGTTGAGTTTGACACGGCCGCACACGCCGGACAAGGCCTTCCGATGCTTCTATGCCTCTCGCCGTCGCCTTCTATGGCGTCTCGACAGCCCTGAATCTCCTGCCCCTCACCTCTTTATGCCGAAAGCAATCGACGACGTGGTCATTGACCATTCCGACAGCCTGCATAAACGCATAGCAGATCGTCGACCCTACGAAACTGAAACCGCGCCGGCGCAAATCCTTACTTAACGCGTCAGATTCCGGCGTGGTGGCAGGCACCTCCTTTAAGGACTTCCACCGGTTCTGTTTCGGAGATCCACCCACGAAGCGCCAGACGTACGCATCAAAGCTCCCGAAATCCTTTTGTATCGTCAGCAGCGACCGAGCGTTCTGAACAGAAGCCTCGATCTTTAGCCGATTGCGGATGATACCGGGATTGGTGAGGAGTTGATTTATTCGGCGCTGGTTGTAAGCCGCTACTTTTGTCACCTGAAAATCGTTGAAGGCCGCGCGGTAGTTGCCGCGCTTCCTGAGAACCGTTTCCCAGTTGAGGCCTGCCTGCGCACCTTCGAGAATGAGGAATTCGAACAAATCCCTGTCGTTGTGAACAGGCACGCCCCATTCGTTGTCATGGTAGGAAACCAGGATCTCCGTGCCGGCCCATCCACAACGTTCTATCTTTTTTTGGCGGGTCAAACTCAAGGTTAGTTTTCCGAAGGCTTTTGCACGCTGTCGATGACGATTACAACCACA
>QHXD01000227.1:4857-5376 GCA_003223895.1 Acidobacteriota bacterium | reverse complement strand
ATGGTCGGACGATCCGCGAAATTGGACAAGGCTTGGGCCAGTTCCGACATGTCGACCGCATGTGCACGCATACCGCGCCCCGCCCCGCCGGTGATACGTCCGCCGCAAGCCACAAAACCTACTGGAATTCCTGGGCAGTCCCTTTCCTGATCTTTTGTTTTCTGGAATTTCGGCCCATTCTTGGCGACGACCATCTCGTAGACTGGAAGTTCCTTCGTCTCGCGGTGCAGCTTCAATTGAAACCGATCCGCCAGCAAGGTTTGCAGCATCAGCCGGATTCTGTCGTTGTGATCTTTGGTGGATAGATCCCGCCCAATATCGCCATCCCCAGCTTTCGCCACAATGTCAAATCTTTGAGAGTCGAGCCAGTCGGGTCCCCCCGAGAGGTAATGGCGCGGTCCATAGGGATTGGGGATTTGGTAAGCCGCCTGAATCAGGTAACGCAGTGTGACATTCGTCGCAGTGTATCGGCTAGGGGAGAATTCTTCCCGAGGACGCTCGCCGGCGGACTTGTTGGGC
>QHXD01000227.1:0-4769 GCA_003223895.1 Acidobacteriota bacterium | reverse complement strand
CGCTATCACGCCCGGACTGTGGGACAAGAAAAACGTAACTGGCTCATGATGGACCCCTGATGTCGTCCACCAAACTTGCGGCGTTACTCCAAATCTCCGACGCGCTTTCCTGCCGTCACCGAATCATTGAAGCGCACCGGAATCAAATCGTGCTGCTATTTGCCGCTGACAACGCCGCTGCGGCGCCTCGGGGCGATGGCATTCGGCAGCCGCGGGGCGTCCAAATTTGAAGGTGACATACTGTTCCTGCAACGCGTGGCAAACCAGGTTGCGGTCGCCATCGACAATGCTCTTCATTTCGATCAGGTCCAGCAATATCAGCTTCAACTGCGGCAGGAGAGCGACCGGCTTCGCATTCTGTTGGAAATCAACAACGCCATCGCCTCTCGTCTGGAAATGCGCGAATTCATAGAAGCCGTTTCCAACAGCCTGCGAGGGATTCTTCAACACGAGCTTATCGCACTCTCATCTATGAACCGGAACTCGAGCGTTTCAGGCTGTATGCACTGACCTTTCCCGGCGGGCAGGGACTCATTCACGAAGGCCTGACGATGCCGGCCAAAGGAACCGAATTGGGAAGGGTCCTGACAAGCCGGCAGCCCATTCGGATTACCCATGCTCAGCTCGAGGACTTGCCTGCCGAAAATGTGGAATTGAGCCGGCGCGAAGGTTTGAAATCCGGCGCTATCTTCCCCCTTATTGTAGGGGACAGAGTGATCGGCCGGCGATGTCACAGCCGGGGCCGCTATTTCGTCATAACCAATGAGAGGCTAAAATTCGAAGGAGGCCTAAATGAGAATTTTTCTCGCAGGAGCTTCAGGAGCTGTAGGCAAGAGACTGGTACCCATTCTTGTGGCAGGAGGTCATCACGTCGTCGCGACCACGCGGACCCCGAGTAAGGTTGACCGCTTGCGCGCTGCCGGCGCCGAACCCATTGTTTTGGACGCACTGGACCGGCAGGCCATTATGAAGGCTGTCGTTTCGGCGCGGCCCGATGTCGTTGTCCACCAGATGACCGCCCTTTCAACCCTGCGGAATTTGAAGAAAATTGCGCAGGAGATGGCGCTGACAAATCGGTTGCGCACCGAGGGTATCGAGTATCTCCTTGAAGCCGCACGCGCGGCAGGGGCAAGCCGTTTCATCGCCCAGAGCTATTCCGGCTGGCCGAATATCCGTGAGGGTGGGCGGGTAAAAACGGAGGACGATCCGCTGGATCCACATCCACCGGAGTCCATGAAAGAAACGCTTGCGGCCATACGTCAACTGGAGGCAAGTGTGGTATCCGCCGGTCATCTCACAGGTATCGCGCTCCGTTACGGCAGATTCTACGGGCCGGGCACATCGATTGAACCAGGTGGCGACATCGTGGAACGCGTGCGGCAACGCAGGTTTCCGATCGTCGGCAATGGGTCCGGAGTGTGGTCGTTTGTACACATCGATGACGTGGCCAATGCAACACGACTCGCCATCGAGGGTGGGCCCGCGGGAGTCTACAACATCGTCGATGATGAGCCGGCGGAGGTGTCGGTGTGGCTCCCGGAAATGGCGCGCGTGATCGGAGCCAAACCACCGTACCATGTGCCCGTGTGGCTCGGACGGCTCGTGATCGGCGACGCCGGCGTATCAATGATGACGAAAGTGCGGGGCTCTTCGAATGCAAAAGCAAAACGCATCCTGAAGTGGCAACCGGCGTATCCCACCTGGCGTGAGGGCTTTCGCACAGCCCTGGCTCCGGGAGAAAAACATACTGAACCTGTCGATTTGGCTGCCTCCCGTTCGACATATTAGTAGAGGCTGGGTGCAGCCGTACTCAAACAAGGAGACATTAAGATGCGATTCATGATGCTGGTTAAAGCCGACAAGAACTCAGAGGCGGGCGTTCTCCCGAGCAAGGAGCTCCTTACCGCGATGGGGAAGTTTAACGAGGAAATGATCAAGGCCGGCGTGATGCTCGCGGGGGAAGGACTCCAGGCGAGCTCGAAGGGAGCGCGCGTGAAATTTTCCGGAGGGAAGCGCACTGTGATCGACGGGCCCTTCGCCGAAACCAGGGAACTGATCGCCGGCTTCTGGATCATTCAGGTGAAGTCAAAAGAAGAAGCGATCGAATGGGCCAGGCGATGTCCTGCGCCCATGGGCGAAGGTCGCGATGCCGAGATCGAGATCCGCCAGGTGTTCGAAGCGTCAGACTTCCCTCCCGAGATCTTTGCTCCAGAGGATGCTGCCCGCGAGCAGGCGTTGCGTGACGAGGCTTGAAAACGGGGAAAATCGGGGTCAGAGTGGTGAATTCCCTTTTTTCCAGTCAAAGAAATCGTTGATCGGAAAAAAGGGAATTCACCACTCTGACCCCGATTTTCCCCGATCAACGATTGAGCGGCGGTGTGCTCGCGGGAGGCTTTCGGATCCTGGCGACCTGCTCAAAAGCGTACGCGAGCTTGATGAGGACGGGCTCGCTCCAATCGGGTCCCAGAAGTTCGATACCTACAGGCACACCGACGGGCGCGGAACTGGTGGGTGAGGAGAAGCCGCCGGGGAACGCAATCGCCGGAAAGCCGGTGCTGTTGGAGAGCACGCCGTTGCGATCCACCTGATCCTCGCCGATCGGAACCACCAGCCGCCGCTGGTGAGGATACAGAATCGCGTCCAGCTTGTTCTGCGCCATGATGGTCATCACGGCTTGCCGCAGATCGTTTCGGCGGAGCAGCCGACTTTTGTATTCGGGATCGTTGAGGCCGTTAACAATGCTCTGGTCTGCTTCGAGTTCCGCCTTGAGCGAACTCTGGAACTCTCCCCTTGCGATGAATTCCGCCAGCGTTTTCACAGGAGCGCGCGGTCCGAGTCTCGCAAGGTAATCGTTGAAGGCGATCCTGGACTCGAACTGTGAAACCTGAATGTTTCGAGTGAGAGCGGCGAGGTTCGGGATGCTGATGCGGATCATCGTGGCGCCCGCCTCCGTCATTTTCCGGATAGCGGATTCCGCGACGGAATTCACTTCCTGATGCACCTGGTCCTGGCCGAAGAAATCCATGAGAACGCCGATGCGAGCGCCTTTCAAACCGTCTCGATCCAGGAACGCGGTATACGTGCGTGGAATCCTGGGCACGCCGAAAGCCGTGATTGGATCGGCAGGATCGTAGCCTGCTATGGCGTCCAGTGTGTGCGCTGCATCCTCGACGGTTCGCGTGATCGGTCCGGCCTCATCTTGTGTTGAGCTTACCGGAATGATTCCACTCCGGCTGATCAGCCCGCGTGTCGGGCGCAGACCGACGAGGCTCTGCGCGGATGCCGGCGAGCGAATGGATTGCCCCGTGTCGCTGCCCGTGCCGATAATCCCGAAGCCGGCGGCAATCGCGGCGCCCGTGCCGCCGCTGGAACCGCCGGGTGTGCGTGTGAGGTCGTATGGATTCCTCGTCTGGCCGCCCAGAGAACTGAAAGTCGTGCCGCCTCTCGCCAGTTCCATCAGGTTCGCTTTCGCGAGGATCAGAGCACCTGCTTCCCGCAGTCTCTTGACTACAAATGCATCCTGCAGCGGCACAGACTCCGCCAGGGTCAGCGAACCGCCGGTGGTCGGCATGTCCGCCGTGTCATAGTTGTCTTTCAAGATGACGGGAATGCAATGGAGCGGCCGCAACGCAGATCTGTTCGCGGCACTGAGCCGATCCATCTCGGCCGCTGTTTCCAGAGCTTTGGGATTGATCGTGATGATGGCGTTCAACGCGGGTCCTGTGTGGTCAAACGCCTCAATCCGATTCAAATAAGCCTGCACGAGTTGCACGCATGTGACCTGTCCCGCCGCAAAAGCCGCATGAGTGCTGCGTATTGTCGCTTCCGGAACAAGGTCACTGGCCCGAGCCGGCCGGCTCGCTTCGCGTTGCCCGGCCGCCAGCATGCCGGTCATGAGCAACAGAAGGAAGAAAGCGTTGTTGTTTTTCATTTTGTGCGGCCGGGAACTAGCCGCGAATGACGCGAATTACGCGAACGGCGCATCAAAGACTATTTATTGCGCCGTTCGCGTAATTCGCGCCATTCGCGGCTGATTCCTCCTCAAAACCCGTCGGTGCGGGTGATGCCCAGCTCTTTCATCTTGGCTTGAAGTGTCGGGCCAATGCCATTGCTGAAGGGCATGCATGGTCGAGGCGGGAATCGACTCGATACGCCGATTCAACTGCTGTGCGTATTTACTCGCGAAATGCCGGACCAGCCGTGGAATGTCGTCGGTACGCGCGCGTAAAGGCGGCACGTGAATCGGAAACACATTCAGCCGGTAGAACAGGTCGCTGCGAAACTCTCGGTCCGCAACCATTTTAGTCAGATCCCTGTTGGTTGCGGCAATCAGCCGGAAATCGACCCGCAGGGTGCGCGTGCTGCCGAGCCTTTCGAATTCGTGTTCCTGGAGGGCGCGCAAAAGTTTTGGCTGCAACTCCAGCGGAATGTCGCCAATCTCATCGAGAAACAAAGTCCCTTTGTCCGCCAGCTCCAGCCGGCCAAGTTTCTGCGCGATGGCTCCCGTAAATGCACCCTTCTCATGACCAAAAAGCTCGCTTTCGAGCAGCCCGGTCGGGATCGCGGAGCAGTTGAGTTTCACGAAAGTCCTTGTCTTACGGTTGCTCTCGTTGTGAAGTGCGCGGGCGATGAGTTCCTTACCGGTGCCGGTTTCTCCAAGGATCAGGACGGTTGCATCGGTCTTCGCCACAGTTTCAATCTGTTCCAGAACGTTCTTCAACGGCGCGCTTTCTCCGACGATATCGCCGAAGTACTCATTGTGGATCTCT
>QHXD01000899.1:542-2609 GCA_003223895.1 Acidobacteriota bacterium | reverse complement strand
TCCCGACATCGATCCGGAACTCATTCGCCGGAATGCCAAGATCATCAGTGGCGCAAGCGACATCACGCTGCTGCTGAACTGGGTGGAGCGTGCCGGTGTGGTTTCCTTTCACGGACCGATGGTGGCCACAACCATCCGCCAGGGAAGTGACGGTTACGACAGGAAGCTGTTCCTCGATCTTCTGCAAGGACGTCAAGCCGTGCGTTTTCCTACAGACGGGACAACTGTTCTGCGGAAGGGCCGTGGCGAGGGCCGGCTCATCGGCGGTTGCCTGTCGCTGGTTGTGTCCACCCTGGGAACGAGGAACGAGATCAATACGGAAGATTCGATCCTGGTCCTGGAAGATATCGACGCCAAGCCCTATCAGATCGATCGCATGATGATCCACCTCAAACAGGCAGGAAAATTCAAGGGCGTTCGAGGCGTTGTTTTCGGTGAAATGTTGAACTGCATGCAGCATCCGAATCAGGGATACACGCTCGAGGAAGTACTGCTGGAGCTGCTCGGCGAGTTCGCATTCCCCATTCTTTACGGCTTCCCGAGGCCGAATGTTATCGTCCCTTTTGGGGTGCGCGCGCGTCTGGAACTCGCCTCGTCAACTGCGCCCATCTTTGAGCTTCTGGAATCCGCCACGGTATAGTGATCTAAGGGTAATGAACAATCCAAAAAACATCTACCTCATTGGAATTTGTGGGACAGCCATGGCTTCCCTTGCGGGAATGCTTCGCGAGAGCGGCTACGTGGTTTCGGGGTCCGATTCCGACGTCTACCCTCCGATGTCGGACTTCCTCGATCAATTAGGCATTCAGGTGTTCAAGGGCTACAACGCCGAGAACCTGAAGAAGGCTGCGCCGGACCTGGTCGTTGTCGGCAATGCGCTTTCCCGAGGCAATGTCGAAGTGGAATATGTCCTGGACTCGAGTATGCGCTACGCGTCGATGGCCGAGACCGTGAAGGAATTTTTCATTCGCGGGAAGAACTCGATTGTCATCGCAGGAACGCACGGAAAGACAACCACGACGGCAATGCTGGCATGGATCCTGGACGTGGCCGGCCGAAAGCCGTCCTTCCTGGTTGGTGGAATTGCGGAGAATTTCGGGCGCAACTTCCAGGTGTCCGGCGGTCCCGACTTCGTTATCGAAGGTGACGAGTACGACACGGCATTTTTCGACAAGGGCCCAAAGTTTCTGCACTACCTTCCGAGAATCGTTCTTCTGAAGAACATCGAGTTCGACCATGCGGATATCTATGCCGATCTCGAAGCAATCAAAACCGCGTTCCGGCGCCTCATCAACATCGTCCCGCGCTCCGGCTTGATCGTGGCCGGTGTCGATAGTCCGGTTGTCCGCGAGTTGATCCCCGCTGCATTCTCGCGCGTTGCAACAGCCGGGATTGGCGTGGGGGAATGGCAGGCGAGGAACGTCGCTCCTACAGCGGACGGTATGTCGTTCGAGGTAACTCAGGCGGATTCGATGATCGGAAGCTTCACCATACCCATGGCCGGTACATTTAACGTCCAGAACGCCCTCGGCGCGATCATCGTCGCTAAAGAGCTGGGCATTGAGAACCACGTGATCCAGACGGCGCTCACGACGTTCAAGAGCGTGAAGCGGCGGCTGGAACTGCGAGGCGATGTGAATGGCGTTCGGGTCTACGATGACTTCGCGCATCACCCGACCGCTGTCCTCGAAACGTTGCGCGCAGTCCGTGAACGCTTTCCGGAACAGCGGATATGGGCGGTCTTCGAGCCCCGATCGCAGACGTGCAGAAGGCGTGTGTTCGAACAGGCTTTCATTGACTCCTTCGAGCCGGCCGATAGCACACTGAGCGCGCGGGTTTATGGAGCGTCCAAACTGGATCCCGAGCAGACGCTGTCACCCGATCGAGTTGCCGAGGGAATTCGAAAGCGGGGTAAGGCTGCCGAGGCATTCGCCACGACGGGCGATATCGTAGACTATCTGGCGTCGCGGGTGCAGCCGGGCGATCACGTGGTCATCATGTCCAACGGCGGCTTCGACAACATCCATAACAAGCTCCTGGACCGGCTTCGGGGAGGAAAGGCATGAA
>QHXD01000899.1:0-457 GCA_003223895.1 Acidobacteriota bacterium | reverse complement strand
CCCAGTTTCCATCGGCGCTGTTGAAATTCGCCATCGTCAACCATTGGATCGGCGAAGGGGACTTCGAGACGCACCTGAAGGTTCTCGCACCGGATCGCCGCGAGCTTGTCGTTTCCGCTCCTTCGAAGTTTTCGATCGAGAATAACGGTTACGCGGATAACGTCACATTTTTCACGAACGTGAGCTTCGAACGTGCGGGCGCTCATACGGTTCAGATCTACATCGACGGCCATATTGCGGCCGAGCGGCCGCTTTATGTGCATCACGTTCCGCCTGCTCCGGCCAGTGTGAACTGAGATGAAGACCGAACGGCTCTATTACAACGATCCATACCTTCTGGAGTTCGACGCCAACGTTCTGGATGCAAAACCCGTCGGCGATCGAATCGGGGTCGTCCTGGACCGGACGGCTTTCTATCCGACATCGGGAGGACAACCCAACGATCTCGGCACGATCA
>QHXD01000209.1:8766-9123 GCA_003223895.1 Acidobacteriota bacterium | reverse complement strand
CGATGCCGCCGGCAACCAGGCGACAGCGGCGGCGGTCACGGTCACCGTCTTCAACGACAATCCTATCGTCGTCGAAAACCAACAGGTGGGTTCGCGGAATTGGCAGATGTGGCAGATCCCCGGCACACGCCCCGGAGACGACGCTGGCAAGCAGATCAAGGGCTACGCGTCCGCCACCAGCGTGAACAAGGGTGAGTCGATCACGTTCTATGTCACCGTCACTCCCGCCCAGACGTTCACGATGGATGTGTATCGAATCGGCTGGTATCAGGGTTTGGGCGGGCGATTCCTTCAGCACATCGGTCCAGTGACCGGCGTGCAGCAACCCGCGTGTCCGGTAGATAGTGCGACCGGTCT
>QHXD01000209.1:0-8736 GCA_003223895.1 Acidobacteriota bacterium | reverse complement strand
CGACCTGGACCAGCGGCATCTTTCTCGCGCAGCTCACGAATGCCGACGGCTTTCAGAACTACATCATTTTCGCCGTGCGGGATGATGCGCGCCGCTCGGACATCTTGTACCAGCAGGCGGTCATGACCTATCAGGCCTACAACAACTACCCGAATGACGGCGTGACCGGCAAAAGCCTCTACGACTACAACAGCATCGGGCCGGCTACAGGCCTGGGCACGGCCCGCGCGGCGAAGGTGTCGTTCAACAGGCCGTACAAAGTTGACGGCAACGGCGAATTCCAATACGAGTACAACTTCGTTCGGTGGCTGGAACGGTCCGGTTACGATGTAAGTTACTCGACCGATGTCGACACGCATCAGAATGGGGCCCGGCTGCTCAACAGCAAAGCGTTCGTGATGCCAGGTCATAACGAGTACTGGTCGAAGCTGATGTATGACCATGTCGAACAGGCGCGCGACGCCGGCGTCCATCTCGGTTTCTTCAGCGGGAACATGCTGTTATGGCAGGTTCGAACCGAACCATCCCCAATGAATGGGACCGCGGACCGTGTGGTGGTTTGCTACAAGGATCGCGCGCTCGATCCGGTACAGGATGCTACGACCACTATCACATGGCGCGACCCGTTCATCGGCCGCCCGGAACAGCACCTCATCGGAGTGCAGTATTTCAGCGCGCTTCCCGGTGGTGCTCCGAACGCGCCATATGTCGTCATCAACAGCTCGAACTGGGTTTACGCCGGGACGGGACTGGTCGATGGCGACAGCATACCGGGGATCGTCGGCTACGAAGCCGACTTGTCGATGTCAAATTTCCCGCTCCCGGCCTCTGTCCCGGGAACGTATACCGTGCTATCGAATTCTCCATACGACGATGGCGGTCGAACCGTTTACGCGAATTCATCCATCTACCAGGCGCCGAGTGGCGCATGGGTTTTCGGCGCGGGCACAATCGGGTGGGGTCTCGGACTGGATTACCCCGGCGTCGAGGACGCGCGTATCAAGCGGATCACCGCGAATGTGCTCGATCGGTTCGTGGGTATTCCACCGCCGCAATAGCTTTCTCGTCAATAAGGGAAACGCACTGCGTTTCCCTTATTGATCCTTCCTTCCCGGGGGAGAACTTGAAAATAGAGGCGCCGCCCGGATGCAAATTCCGAAGGGCACCGAGCAAAAAGTGTCGTGAGCCTCAGTTGAAGGGACACGCGCCTCACGCCAAGTGTCGCGAGCGAAGCTAAAAGTGTCGCGCGCCTCACTTGAAGGGAGAAGCGCCTCACGCCAAGTGTCGCGGGCGAAGCTAAAAGTGTAGCGAGCCTCACTCGCAAGGACGCGCACCTCGCTCCAAGCGTCGCGAGCGAAGCTAAAAGTGTGGCGAGCCTCACTTGAAGGGACGCGCGCCTCGCTCCAAGTGTCGCGCGCGAGGCTAAAAGTGTCGCGAGCCTCACTCGAAGGGACGGGCGCCTCACTCCAAGTGTCGCAGGCGAAACAAAAAGTGTGGCGGGCCTCACTCGAAGGGACGCGCGCCTCACTCCAAGTGTCGCAGGCGAAGCAAAAAGTGTGGCGGGCCTCACTCGACGCGACGCGCACGGCGCGCAAAGTGTCGCGGCTGACACTCTGAGTGAGGCTCTCGATACTTTTTGCTTCGCTCTCGACACTTTGAGGTTCGATGAAGGAGGATCGGGCAGCCATGAAGCCCGATTTCGCTGGCTTCATGGCTGTTGAGGAGTCACGCATCACGCGTTGTGGTTGCCAGGAGCAGGTGCTGGAGTGGACGGTGCGGGTTCGGCAGCCGCGGACCGAGGTTTGCGGCCGAATCGCTTACCCATATCATCGG
This sequence comes from Acidobacteriota bacterium, assembly GCA_003223895.1. Classification (GTDB taxonomy): domain Bacteria; phylum Acidobacteriota; class Terriglobia; order 20CM-2-55-15; family 20CM-2-55-15; genus 20CM-2-55-15. The sequence goes on along the minus strand of QHXD01000209.1, from coordinate 6,903 downwards.
CTGCAGTCCGGAGGATGGCCCCCGCATACGGCGTCTTGGTGACCGCATATACCGTCCGCGCCGCCGCATACGCCTCGGCGCCAACCTGAACGGCCGTATCATCGATCTGTTTTTGCAGGAGATCGATGGCCACACGGATCGGCGAGAGAGTCTCCAGTAGCTGCGCGTCCTTGCGCATCTCATCCAGGAAGCTCGCCGGGAGCAGTTCCGGATGTTGCAGAGCGATATCCACGGCCTTCTTGACGAAAGGCTGCGTTTTGTCGCCCAGCTTCGACAGGGCCACGCGTTCGGCGGTAGTGAGATCGATCAGGAAAGGAAGCTTCTCACGGATGACGCCAAGTGCCGCCATCACAGCTTCCTGGTCTGTGGTTGAAAGGGTCGCACTGACACGATTCGTGTTCATTGTTTTCTCCTTGTGAAAAGTCGTTTTCGTTTTGTTGGTTTCTCTACGTTCCGAATCTCGGTGACGATTCGGCACGCTGTATTCCGTTCAGGTGGCTCGATTTATCAATGACTTGTGCGGGCAGCGGGAGTCAGCCTTCAACCGTACGGTTGAAATTTCAACCGCGCGGTTGAAGGCGAAAGCCGGGCTGCAGTCTTTTCGCGTCATACTCCACACCGTTGCCAGTGAAATGTGGACCTCAAGTTCGACTCTTGAGATTCTTCCGGAGTACGAATTTGATTTGCGGCGAGGGGTGGCTTAGAATCCCAGAAAATCATAAGCGACGCACGATGTCGAGGAGGCGCAACATGCATAGGTACTTTTTGGCGGCCGTCCTGGTCGTTACTTTGGTAGGTGTCTATTCCCAGTTGTCGCCGGTCCACTCCCTGGCCGCAGAGGACTCACTGCTGCGCGGCAGGGTTAGTTCTTCCAGTGGACAGCCCCTGGCGGGAGTTCCGGTCCGCGCTCATCGGGAGAACAGCAATATCGCGGTAAGTGTCTACACCGACGGCCATGGGGATTATCTATTCCCGGGCTGGAGCGATGTGTCTGCCGGCTCTTATTCGATCGGCATCGACCTTCCTGACTTCGAGCCGATGAAGCGGGAGGCCGTCACGCTTTCTGCCGGGAAAACCGCGCGAGTCGACTTCACTTTGCAATCCCGGCAGCCGTCAATCGCAGACGCGACGGCTTCCGAGATCGTGGCTGCTCTGCCCGGCACCGACGACCAAAAGCACTTACTGATCCAGTGTGACAACTGCCATTCGTTGCAGTTTGCTTTACGGACACCGCGTACGAAGGAAGGATGGACTCAGATCATCCGGCGCATGGCGGGTGATAGAGCCGTCTCGCGCGAAACTCCCGGAACCCGTGCATTCGGCCAGAAAAAGTACGTCGAGCCGCTGGCCGAATACCTGGCTTCGATTCGCGGACCAGGCTCCTCCGATCATATCCCGTTCCGGCTGCGTCCTCGGCCAACGAGTGATGCTGCCACTCGCCTTGTCGTGACGGAGTACGACATCCCCAGAGGGGGGATCCGGGACTTGAGTATCCTTCGCGGCGACCGGCGGTTTGTCTGGCCTCACGACATCGTGTTGGACCCGAACAGCCCGTACGCCTATTACACGGACCATTTCAGCTACCGTCTGGGCCGGCTCGACCGGAAAACCGGTGAAACCACGGAATTCCCTTACGCCGTTCTCCCAGGTATGGGAAGGGAAGGCATGGGGATCGTCGCCGAGGGACAACAGCGGGCCGGCAATCCCGGGGGCGGAGCGCATGACATGACGTTCGACCCCCAGGGCAATGTTGTATTTGGTATGGGCGGAGGCACCGTTCGATTCAATCCCCCAACGGAAGAATTCACAGCCTGGGCTTCCGGCAGCAACATGTTCGGCATGGATCCGGCCGGCAATGTCTGGTACCTCGACAAGGGGCTGCACAAGCTCGATCTCAAGAGCGGCGAGGTGAAGCATTACACGGTTCCTGACGGGACCGATGATGACACCTATGACATGGAGACGGATGCACAGGGCCGCTCGATCATGAACCTTTTCCGGCTGGGCAAGATTGGACTTTTTGATCCGCGGGCAGAAGAATTTGCCGCCTATCCCACTCCCACGCCCGGCTCAGGGCCACGGCGCGGCGAACTGGACGCACAGGGTCGTTTATGGACGGGCCTCTACTGGGCGGGCAGGATCGGCCTGTTCGACCCCGGCAAACGCGCGGTCACGGAGTATGCGCTGATCCCCGGCAACAAGCCCTACACCCCACCGTTTCCATCGCCCTACACCGTTGCCGTTGACGATAAGAACCAGATCGTTTGGACGACTGACTTTAATAGCAGCCGCATCTACCGTCTGGATATGAAAACGGCGGAGTCCACGGAATTCTTCATGCCGGCTCCGTATGAAGTCCGCGATCTGACGGTGGACAAGACTGCCAGTCGTCCAACTCTATGGATTCCCGCTTACCGTCCACCTTCTCGAATGGTTAAAGTGCAGGTTCGCTGATTCGGAGGATTACGTTGATGAAAAATCTGAAATGGATCTGTTTGCTGGTGGGCGTGATGGCGGTAGGCGTCGTGTCGCCGGCTTTGTCGCACCACTCGCATGCGATGTTCGACCATACCAGGGAAATTTCAGTTACTGGAACGGTCACGCAGTGGGTGCTTCGCAATCCGCACGCGTTTCTCTACATCGATTCGGAAGGGACGGGCCGCGTGGGCGCCTTGAATCTCGCGAGCCCATATCCGTACAAGAACGCGTGGGAGCACTATCAGGCGTGGCTCAAGGAAGCGGGTAGCGGTACCAGGCATACTAAAGACACGATTCCCGACTGGCGCGGCCGTTGGTCGGGCGGACCCGTCGGTCTGAACGGCGGACCGAATCCGGCAAGTTCGGTCGCTGCGATGCTGACGCCGAAGTATCGGGAATATTTCGTTCAAGACGTGAAAGCAGCGGCCGAAGGACGTATTTGGGGTGCGGGCTCCTTCTGTCTTCCAGGTGGTTTTTTCCCCTCGCTCGGCGCTGAGGAATTCATCGTCACGCCTGACAAGGTCTGGACCCTGGCTGCGGGCAATGGCGAGAATTACATCCGCTGGATCTACACCGATGGCAGTGGACACACGCCCAAGGAACGCGAATTCGCCAAATGGCACGGAGAATCGATCGGCTTCTGGAATCGCGACGCACTGATCGTCCACACCAACCAGATCAGAGGTTGGAAGGGCGGTCTGTCTGAGTTCAGCGACAAGTTGGAAACCGTTGAGCGTTACCGGCGCGTGGGCGACAGGATCGAAGGCGAAATCACGCTATACGATCCCGACGTACTCCTGCAGCCCGTCACCGCGAAGATGAGATTTGAGCTCGATAGCGAAACCCGCCCCGACCTGAGGCCGCTCTACAACACCTGCACCGACACCAATGGGCCTTCAGCAGCCTACTTCATGGACGAACGGGGCAAACTGAACGAGCGCCTCCCAGGCGATCCACTCTTTTGGAATGTCGCGGATCAACGGCCGTGGGGCAGCTGGCTGAACGAAAGCGATAAGAGGTATGACCAGTACCGCAAGAAGGAGAACCGATGAGACGCACTTCGACTCTGTTGCTCGTCCTTTCGATTGTCGCATCTCTCTACGCACACCACGGCCGGGGTGCGACGTATGACATGAAGAAGCGGGTCACATTGAAGGGGACTGTCGCACGAGTGGACTGGCGCAATCCTCACGTGGTGATTTTCATGGACGTAAAGGATGCGGACGGTAAAGTTGTCACCTGGGGTTTCGAAAACGCCGGCGTTAGCCAATTAGCCCAGGAGGGCTATAACCGGAACACTCTGAAAGTCGGTCAGGAAATAACCGCGATCGTCAATCCAGCCGCTAACGGCGCGCCCACGGCTATTATCGTGAAAGTTATTCTTGCGGACGGTAAGGAAATAATGTCGCGGGACCGTGGGCAAAATCCTGTCGATTAGTGAAACAGAAGGGACATTTCAAAAAAATGCGAAATCGTTTCATCAGTGTGATCCCAGCTTTTGTGGCGGCACTCGTTCTTTCGCCGGCATGTATCGCTCATGCCCAGGATGACAAGGACAAATTCAAGGCTCGGTATGAGGCCCTCGCGGGAAACAAAGAATTCGATCCACATGATCTTTCCGGAATCTGGACGCTAACCCGGAACGATCACACTCTCGGCACTCCAGCACCTCCGCTGACGCCGGCGGGAGTGGCGGCGATGGCTGGACGCATTGTTGACGCGAATGGCGCCAGCGGAAATGCTCCCTGGTACACCTGCAACCCGATGGGTTTTCCCAGGCTCCTTAATGATGATGAGCCAATGGAATTCATTATGCTGCCCAACAGGATCCTGCAGCTCTTCCAGTGGGAACATCGAATACGCCTCCTCTGGACTGACGGGCGAGAACTGCCTTCTGGTGAAAACCTCGAGAATCTTGGTCCGGCATGGTATGGACACTCGGTTGGGAAATGGGACGGAAATACGCTTGTCGTCAATACGGTTGGTCTTGATGAAAGAGCGTGGCTCGATAATCAGGGTCATCCGAAGAGTTTTCACGCGCGGATCGAAGAAACCTGGAAGCGAGTCGACTCCAACACTCTCGAGCTTCAACTGACCCTCTATGATCCGGAGTACTATACCGCCCCATACGTGGGCTCCAGGAAAACCTACAAGCGAATGCCAGACGACGCTACAACCTATTTTGGATGGTACGGGTTGTTTGCAGGAATCACAGAGGGAATCTGTGCGCCGCTGAACGAAGTCGAGGGGTACAACAAAGGATTCCGCGACCCTGGACAAGTGAAGCCGTGAATCCAAACGTGTAGGTTTTCCGGCCGCTTATCCCCAGCTCAGGTCGTGGTTCTTGAGAGGGATGGACCGGAACCGCTTGCCGGTGATCTTGAACACCGCGTTGAGAATCGCCGGAGGAACCTGCGGGATCGCTTCCTCGCCTGCGCCCGTGATCCACCGGTTCGTCTTGAGGAACGCGATGTTGACCTGTTTCGGGTACTCGTTCATACGAGACACTGGGAACTTGTCGAAGTTGCGTTCGACGGCGCGCCCGTCTTCAAGCGTGGTTGCCTGGTACATGGTGTCGTCGTACCCCCAGGCAATCTGCCCTTCGATCTGCTTTCGAACCGACAGCGGGTTCATGAGGGCAAACCCCTGCTCGAACACCACGTCGACACGATGGAGCTTCAGTTGACCGCGTTTGGTGACCTCCACGGTATGCACCTGGGCACAAATGGTCGAGGTGGTCCGCGTCGGCCGGCGCCGGTCATCGATGGCGATGCCACGGGCCCAGCCCTCGGGCAGCGGCGTTCCCCATCCCGACATCTTGGCCACCATGTCGAGGGCCTTCAAGAAATCGTCGCGGTGGACGAAGCCTCCGATACCTCGCTTGGGCTCGGCAGGATTGCGCGCGATCAGCTCGCGCCGATACAAGTACGGATCCTTGCCGGCAACGTTCGCAAGCTCGTCGATGAAGCTCTCCATGTAGAAGCCATTCGGAGCGGCGCCGGTCCCGCGGCGCGTCCCGATCGGAACATGGGTCTTCGGAGCGTGAAGCGTGAGGCGGTAGTTTGGTACGAAATAAGGCGGCGCCGACAGCCCGCGATACCCCATGTCGCCGAGGCTCCACGTGGTGGCGTGACGCACTTCGATCGCGATGGGCCATCCTTCCGCATCCAGACCTGCTTTGAACAAACAGACGCTCATCGGGCGATACTTGGTACCAGTCCCCCAGTCTTCTTCGCGGGTCCATAGCATCTTGACGGGTCGTCCTCTGACGGCATTCGCCACTGCCACCGCCTGCTCTCCCTGGGGACCATTGCCGTTGCTGCCGTAACCGCCACCCTGGAACGTCGTATGGATGTACACATTCTCGGGGGCGGTGCCCGTCAATTTGGCTGCTCTGCGGAGCAGCCCCTGCGGATCCTGGTCTCCACTCCAGATGTCGACCCGGCTATCGGTGACGAGGACCGTCGCGTTGCCCGGCTCCATGCGGGCACGAGGCGAGAACGGCACGGAGTAAACCGCCTCCACGACTTTGGCAGCGCGACCCATGGCGGCGTCGACGTTGCCTTCATCGGTTTTCGCTTCGCCGGGCTCTTTGGCTGTAGCCATGTGAAGATCGTACAGAGAGGCCGAGTTGACTGCGGCTCCAGGACCGTGATCCCACTCGATCGGCAGGGCCTCGAGCGCGGTCTTCGCTCTCCACCACGAATCGGCGACGACCGCAACTCCGCCACACAAAAACCCAACGCTCCTGGTCAGGGCATCGAACGGCAAACGCACAACGGAGTGGACGCCGGGCATGCTTTTGATCCGCTCGAAATCGTAGCTCTTGATGTCTCCACCCCAAACCGGGCACGCCCTCGCCGCGGCGTAGAGCATGCCGGGCAGACGGATGTCGATTCCATAGATGGCCTCGCCGGTCACCTTCAGCGGGACGTCGAAGCTTTTCTGTTCGGTGCCGAGCAGCGTGTACTTGTCGGGGGTCTTGATCTTGATCTTTGATGGATCGGGTAGCGGTGTTCGGGCCGCCTTGCCCGCGATCGCCCCATAGCTGATCCGGCGCCTGGTCTTGGCATGAGTGATGACGCTGTCCTTCGCCACCAGTTCCGATACCGGCACGCCCCACTCGTTCGCCGCGGCCAGCAGGAGCCGCTCGCGCGCCTCGGCGCCCGCCTGCTGCAGGTAATAGCGGCTCTCCCGCACATTCCCGCTCGAGTGGATGATCATGCGGCGGTAGACGCCGTTCGCGCCGTTCAGCTCGACCGGCGCGGCGCCGCCGGGATCGGTTTCCCCGTTGCCCGGCACCTTCAGTGTCCACTCCGGCGCCTTCTCTTTCACGTCGCGGTTGGCCGACGCAAACTCGGCCCGGACCTTCTTCCAGTCACACTGGAGCTCTTCGGCCACCATCATCGGGTTCACCGTGAGCGT
>QHXD01000208.1 GCA_003223895.1 Acidobacteriota bacterium | reverse complement strand
CGATGGCGCTGCATTGGCAAGTAAACCCAACAGGGCGTGTTGCCATAAAAAATATGGAGGTCGAATCCAAGACATCCATGTGTCCGCAAGAAAGCCATTTTGCGGGTCGGTTTGGCCGTCCGTCGGTGTGGACAGGGCTTGGGTCACTGGATCGACCGTTGTGTTTACGGCGGACTTCTGCTGGCGATGACAGAAACCGACGACCAAACTCAGGTTGGCTACGAGCGCGGCCAGGACGACTTGAAAGCGGGTTTTGTTTTTTCCGAAATATCGGCTTTGACGAATCCCCAATCTCACCAAGCGGGCAATCCCATGTTCCACGACGACGCGTTGGCGTAAGCTCTTTTGTCCAGCCGCGGTTTGATTATGGGCGCGGGCCTGTTGTTGCAATCGTTCTTCGGGTTGGATGCTAATACTGCGCCCCGCTTGGCCACGGACGCATTGCGATCGTAAGCAACAGGCCTGACACGTGCCTGCGGCAAACACAAATCGCTTGCCGCAATTTGCGCCCAACGATTCATACTCCGTCGTGGTTTGCCCCGCCGGGCAGCGGACTTCCATCCGATCCAAATCAATCGCAAACGCGCTCTTGGGAAAACAATCGCCGTTGTGACTGGTCGGCACCTTCGCCGTCAGCAGCCGTTGCTCGGCGGCAAAGGCTTTCCGCGTCGGGCCGCCCCCATATGCACAATCGCCCGCAGTCTCTTCCACTTGTGCTTCCATCACCCGTTCGGCCTGGTGCACCAACTCCAATGCCTTCTCTTGATCGCCCGCGTTGCCCGCCAACACCTCGACGCCGCAAACCAATTGGCTTTCCATATCCACAGCCACGGCGGTCTTATGCCCATTAAACGTTTTGCTGGCGCTCTTGCGCCCGTGCCGCATCTCCGGATCGTGGACACTAATGAGGCGGTCTTTTTCGGTGCCTTCCTTGATCTGACAACCGCCACCCGGTTTCTCTTCCACATCTTGGCGGATCAGTCGCTCCAGCAAAGCCGCATCGGCTTGGATCGTTTCCTCGTGTTCGGGATGCTCGTGCCGAGCCTGCTCGGCCAAACTCAGCAGTCGTCGGCCATCCTCTACGATCTGGGTCAACAACTGCTCTCGTTGGGCCTTGTCATCCCAATCGATGGCCGCCTCCCCCTTCAGGCTGCTGCCAAAATACCTCTGCAAGTTCTCCCTCTCCACCCAACTGACGATCGCCTCACCGGCTACCTCCGCCAATCGGATCGCCAGTTTTTCGATCCCGTCCGCCAACAGATTGTAGGTGTCCTTCACCGCTCCCTTCCCCAAGGTTGGAGTCGTGTCCAGAGCCACTCGAATCTTACGACTCGTCACATAACCGGCGCGTCGCGCCTCCTCGATGGACTTCTTCAGCAGCGCTTCGCCCTGCTCGTGCAGCACCAGTCGGGCTTGAAACTCCTGCAGCGCACTCTTCTGTATCGGCACTTCTTCCATCTCCAAGCCCAAAGCTACCTTCCACCGCAGGTCGTATTTTGTCCGCTCGATGGCCTCTACAAAACTCACACCTTCGTATGCCCGCAAAAACAAGATGCTGACCGCCAGGCTTGGTGGCACCGACGGCCGTCCATTGTCTCGACAATACAAAATCGCAAACTCTTCATCGCGGAATAACTGGCCCCGGTGCTGGGCCAGGTACCCGTACAGCGTGTCCCGTCCTACGTAATCCAAATAGATGTGGTCCGCCGCAAACAGCTTGTCTTGTGCCGAGCGCTCACCCATCATGACCGCGGCTCCCGGCTCGATGTCTCCCGATCCACGACTTCTAATCGTTCGCTCATGCCGTTACCATAAACGCGCCCGCTCCCAAAACTGGTCCATAATCAATCCCGTTAGCTTTATTCACCACAACAGTCCGCCAGCCTTCAAGTCTAGCCGGTGACTTTCCGGATGAGTTTCTAGGCTCTGTCACATCACTATCATTCTTCTGAAAGACACTGGAAAACATATAAGAATACTTGCTGCCCGCCGGAAGTCGAGGTGAAACCCCAGTAGAGCTTCCTCTCCTATTTTCGCAACCGAAGGCCGTCATTCCGGCTGCCGAAAGGACTCCCGCAATCCATTCCCGTCGTTGCATGAGTGCTCCTTGGTTGTCTTTTCTTGAAGTTCGAGATCTACGACACGTATTCTTGGTATCTCAGCCTTGGTCCTTTGTCGAATATCAACGCTCGCTACTTGCACGGCTCTATCCCCTTCTGGAACTCGATAGTCGCGCATCCCGACTACGATCACTTCTGGAAAGCCGAGGCGTGGGTCAACCAGATCCATAGTGCGCCGGTTCCTAATCTGAATGTTGCTGGCTTCTGGGATCAGGAAGATCCGTGGGGACCGTGGGAGATCTATCGCCACTCCGAGGAGCACGATCCGAACCGATTCAACTACATCGTTGCCGGTCCGTGGTATCACGGCCAATGGCACACTGCGAAAGCGGAGGCGATTGGCCTGATTCCTTTCGGCGGCCACGATACGGCAGTCGAATTCCGAGAAAAAATCGAATCCGCATGGTTCCGCTACTGGCTGCACGGCCGGGGTGAGAGATTTTCATGGAAGGCGTCGACGTTTCAGACGGGCTCGAATACATGGAAGAGTTACGCTGAGTGGCCGCCGCTACGAACATCCGCGTCCGCTCAAAGCCAATCAGCCCGCAGAATTCGCGATCCCGCTTCGGAGTCACGATCACGTGTTCCTCAAAGGACACCGCATCATGGTCCAGGTGCAGTCCACGTGGTTTCCTCTCATCGATCGCAATCCGCAAAAATTCGTTCCAAATATTTACGCCGCAAAAGCGGTGGATTACGTTATCGCGACGCAGCGCATCTATACTTCGCGCACTCGCCCTTCCCACATTGTTTTGCCCATCGTCAAATAGCAGTACAAACATTGCGATACCGCTTGGTACAAATTTGGCGTCCTGAAACACGGGAGCTGTGGAAGTGACGGAAAGAACCAGAAGGCCGGTTGTGGGAAATCATGACGCCTTTCAAATATCGAAAGTTGTCGGAATCCCGGACAAGTTCCCCGAATGGACTCGGAGCGGAGGGGTTCGCATCGGCGAGTGTCATCTTGGACCGCGGAATACATCGAGATTACGCCAGAGCGTTACTGGAGTTGGGGAATCGACTCGCCAACCTTTGACCAAGGCAAGCCGGTGACGCAACGATTGCTACGAGAGCTCGAAGCTTCCGTTACCTTACTGAAGAGGGTGGAACTTTCGGAATCCGCTCCTCGTATTGCAAGAGCATTTTCACTTTTGGAGAATCTCATGAGCGCTATTCGGCAAGTCCATTGGGGACGGATCGTGGTCGCCGGACTCCTATCTGAAGTTGCGGTGTTCGTGATTTTCTTACTCCTGCTGATTGCGGCAACGCTCGCCGGTGCTCCCGACGTTGCGAGACCCATGAGTACCCTGGACTATATAGATGCAATACTGTCCTCGTTCGCGATGGTGTTCCTTTTCACGCTATGGTTGGGAAAGCGAATCGAATCTGGGTTCATCCTGCACGGCGCACTTGTCGGTGTGGTTGGCATACTTCTGTTCGCGATTATGTGGGTCGCCACAACGGGATCACTGGCGCAGCCTCCCCTGTACGTCGTTGCTCATCTTCTGAAGGTACTCGGCGGAATAGCGGGTGGCCTTGTTGTCGAAAGGCGAAGGCGGCGCGTCCTCCGCGTAGAACGAGCACAGGTTGGCAGCTGATCCGGATGGCGTTCGCGCAACAGCATGTGGATGGCGACCAGAATTTCGCCAGCCCCGCTAAGTTAATAAAATCTTCCCCGCAGTGAGTTCTTGAATCCCGGCCGAAGCCTGATGAAGGCGCCTCGGAGAGGAGTAGCGTCCAAAGCTGCTCAAGCTTCCATTCACCACGGCAATCGATATTGTCACTAGGATCCAGCAGAAACAGATTTTGACGAAAGAACAGGCGCTTGCAAAACTCCAGGCTTTGGCACGTTACGGCCGATATAGCCACGAGATCATCAAGAAAGCAAGCGGAGTCTGGAGGGGAAATAGTAATGACGAAGACCATGAGTATTCGAATGGATGAAGACAACTTTGACTTTGTCAGCAAGTTGTCCAAGCAAGAGAAGGGCGACATCTCCAAAACGGTTCGTGATCTCGTTTACAAAGGCCGGGTCATGTTGGGCATCGAGAAATACAAGAATGGAGAGGCTTCTCTTGGAAAAGCCTCGGAGCTGGCGGGGCACTCCGTGGGTGACATGATGGCCACACTCGAGCAATATGGAATCAAAAGTAATCTTGAGGTCGAGGACTATCTCGATGGTCTCGAAAACCTCAAGAAAGTGTGGTGAGACACGGGGAAATCCCGCAAACGTTCGGTTGATCTCAGACCCGACTTCGTGCTCCGCGCCATGTCAGGCGATATTGGCGTCGTATGGAACGTACCGGCGAATCCCCGACTTCCGGTTGAGGCAGAAGGCCGGCGCTTCGGCAGTGACGGCAAGATGATCCGTCCTGACGGAAACGGACTCCGCAGAACACTACTTTCAGCGCTCTCATAGTGGTGGAGTCTCAGAATATCCCGCGATGGACCGGGGAACCAGCCACAGGAGGCACAAAAAGCACATAAAGTTTTGCGCTTCTTGTGCTTTTGTGGCTACATTCCCCTTCATTCGAGAGTTTTGCAACACACTCTGAAAAGGAGGGGAATCCCTTTTCCCGCATCCGCTCTCTTCTTTCGAATTGGGCAACACGCCCTGACGTGTGGGCCTACACTCTGTCGCCCTACACGGCGGTATACGGCGCGAACCACGGATTTAAGATGCATGGCGTTCGCAGAAGCGTTAACGTATTGGGCACCAACCAACCCAACAATTGAATACCGGAAGGGAGATTCAGATGAGTCATCGTGCTCGACGGATTTTCTCTCTGCTGTTCGCGACAGCCGTCCTGGTAGGATCGGCGGGGCTGCACGCACAAGTTACGACAGCGACACTCTATGGCCTTGTCAGCGACTCGACCGGAGCCGTGTTGCCTGGTGCGAGCATCACGGCGACGCACCAGGGGACGGGCGTGTCGCGGGATATCGTGACGGACGAGCGCGGCGAGTTCGCCCTTCCGGCACTTCCCAACGGTCCGTACACGCTGAAGATCGAAATGGCGGGTTTCAAGACACACAACCGCCAGGGCCTGCAATTGGGCGCAGGTCAAACCGTGCGTCAGACGTTCGTGCTGGAAGTCGGGCAGTTGTCGGAGAATATCACGATCGCCGAGACCGCGCCTTTGGTCGAGACAGCCTTTTCCGGCCAGGTGGAGTCGCTGGGGACGCTGGAGGCGCGGGAGTTGCCGCTACCCCGCCGCAATGTCCAGGGTCTGCTGGGCCTGTCGGCCGGTGCTGACTCCGGAGCCATCCTTCGTGGCGTGCGGCTTAACGGTGTTGGCGCGGGCGGCACGGGTATCACGGTGGACGGTACCGAGGCGAATTCCAACCCCGAAGGGCGCGCACTGGCGCAGTACGGCGGACAGAATCAGATCGACGTCATAAGCATCGAGGCCGTCGAAGAGGTTCAGGTCGTCAAAGGCGTTCTGCCGGCAGAGTACGGCGGGGTCGTCGGCGGCCAGGTGAACATGATCAGCCGGTCGGGCACAAACAAGTTCCATGGTTCGTTGTTCGAGAACTATCAGGGCGAGAAACTCCTGGCGCGCGACCCGTTCCTCTCGTCCACGACGCCCAAACCCGCCGTCAAGTTTCACCAGTTTGGCGGATCGCTTGGCGGGCCCATCGTCCGGAACCGTGCGTTCTTCTTCACGACCTATGAAGGCTATCGTGAGACAGCGGGCATGCGCATCCTGGGAACGGTTCCAACGCAGGCACTTCGCGATCAGATCCTGGCGGCACTGCCGTTCCCGGAAACCAGGATCGCCCTGGACCCGTTGCCGCTGCCGAACGAGCCGCTCACTGCCGACGTCGGCAGATACGTGGCCGTGAAGAACCGCGAGCGTAGAGATAATCACGTGGTCGCCAAGGGTGATCTGGCGCTGCGCAGCGGCGGCAACCTCTCAGTGACGTACAGCCGCATGAGGCCGTTTACAGTGACTCCGTCAGTGGCCATTGACGGCGCGAAC
>QHXD01000207.1 GCA_003223895.1 Acidobacteriota bacterium | reverse complement strand
AAGCTTTCTTCTCTTCCGCGGCCGGCCAGTGGGATCGGCTTCGCGACGAGCTTTATGGTGCCACGAGTCACCTGCGCGCTCTGGCTGCACTGCTGGAGCCCGATTCGGTGGTCGGCGATCTCGGCTGCGGAACCGGAAAAGTCAGCGACTGGCTGACTCCGTTTGCGGAGAAAGTCATTGCGGTGGATGCTTCAAAAGAGATGCTGGAGGCTGCGCGCGAACAACTGGCGGGCCGGAAGAACGTTGAGGTTCGGCAGGGCCCCATGGAAAAGCTTCCGATCAAAAATGGCGAGCTGGATGTCGCGCTGATGATGCTGGTGCTGCACTATTTGCCTGAACCCAGGCGAGCACTGGCGGAAGCCGCACGAACGCTGAGAGCGGGCGGGCGCTTGTTGATCCTGGATATGGTCCCGCATGAGCGGGAAGAGTATCGGCAGACGATGGGACACGTCTGGCTTGGTTTCGGCGAGAAGCAGATGGTTCAGTGGCTGCACGCCGCCGGCTTCAAAGAGGTGCGGTGGCGGGCTCTGCAACCGGAATCCAAAACCAAAGGACCTTCTTTATTCGTCGCCACTGCGCGTCGGAGCGCGGGCTAAAGCCCGCGTTCAGAGTTAAACTTATACACAAAGGAGCACAATTCCATGTCAGCCACAGTTGACAGTATTCACGCCTTCGACGAGGCGCGAAAAGCAGGGCGGGAGCCCTTCAAAGTAAAAGACTTGTCTCTCGCGGAGTTCGGCCGGAAGGAAATCCGTCTTGCCGAACAGGAAATGCCGGGCCTAATGGCGGTTCGCGCCCGCTACGCCGCGAAGAAACCGCTGGCCGGCATGCAGATCATGGGCAGTCTGCACATGACCATTCAAACGGCAGTCCTCATTGAGACCCTCGCCGAGCTCGGAGCCGATGTGCGCTGGGTATCCTGCAACATCTTCTCGACCCAGGACCACGCGGCAGCCGCCGTCGTCGTCGGTCGCCCGGAAAGCGGAGGAACGCCTGAGAAGCCTCGCGGAATCCCGGTGTTTGCGTGGAAAGGTGAAACGCTCCAGGAGTACTGGTGGTGCACGACGGAAGCTCTCCGCTGGCCCGACAACTCCGGACCGGAGCAGATCGTAGACGACGGCGGAGACGCAACGCTATTCGTTCACAAGGCCCTGGAATTTGAAGCGGCGGGCAAGGTTCCCACATTCAATCCGGCAAGCGATCCGGAAGAGTGGGGCATCATTCTCGACACGATTCGGCGCGAGCTGAAGGAACGGCCGGGCGTGTGGTCGAAGATCGCGAAAGCCATCCGCGGGGTTTCAGAAGAAACGACGACGGGTGTTCATCGACTCTATCAGATGGAGGAACAGGGACGGCTGCTCTTCCCTGCCATCAACGTCAACGACTCCGTGACCAAAAGCAAGTTCGACAACATCTATGGCTGCCGTCATTCACTACCCGACGGCCTGATGCGCGCCTCGGACGTGATGCTCGGCGGCAAGGTTGCCGTGGTTCTCGGCTATGGCGAAGTCGGCAAAGGCTGCGCGCAGGCGCTGCGTGGACAGGGCTGCCGCGTGATCGTCACCGAGATCGATCCGATCTGCGCGTTGCAGGCGGCGATGGAAGGCTACGAAGTGACGACGCTCGAAGACGTCGTTAAGACGGCGGATATTTTCATCACCACGACCGGCAACAAGGACGTCATCACGACCGAGCACATGTCGAAGATGAAGGACAAGGCGATCGTCGGCAACATCGGCCACTTCGACAATGAAATCGACATGGCGGGTTTGAAGAAGGTCAAAGGCATCCAGAACATCAACATCAAACCGCAATACGACGAATGGCGCTTCCCGGATGGTCACAGCGTCATGATCCTTGCCGAAGGCCGCCTGTTGAACCTCGGCTGCGCCACGGGCCATCCGAGCTTCGTGATGTCGGCGTCTTTCACCAACCAGACGCTGGCTCAGCTCGACCTGAAAGAGAATGCCGGCAAGTACGAGAAGAAGGTCTATATGCTGCCGAAGAAACTCGATGAAGAAGTCGCAAGGCTGCACCTGGACCACCTCGGAGTGAAGCTGACCAAGCTCACGCCCGAGCAGGCTTCCTATATCGGCGTTCCGGCTGAAGGTCCCTACAAAGCGTCACACTACCGGTACTAGGAAGGGAAAATGGACGCGGGCTAAAGCCCGCGACTACAGGATGAAACGTCGTTTCCCAATGGCGAAACGTCGTTTCCCAATGGCGAAACGTCGTTTCCCAATGGCGAAACGTCGTTCCCAAATGGCGAAACGTCGTTCCCCAATGGCGAAACGTCGTTCCCCAATGTAGTCGCGGGCTTTAGCCCGCGTTCGTTTTTTGGAACCTCGCCTGCCACTAGTTGGATAGAGGGAGGACTTATAAATGCGAACACCAATGCAGGCGTTCCGCCGCTATCAGCAAAAGGGCGCCATCGGCTACATGATTCTCTGGATTTTAGGCGTGCCCGCTTCGGTCTTATTTGTTATTTTTCTTCTGCGTGGCTGCACATAGAAATCTTCTACATCTGAGCTTTTGACCCAGGGTCATGGATACCAATCGCGCACTGGACGTGGCGGTGGCCGCCGTCCGAAAAGGCGGCGACATCGCCCGGATGCGGTTGGGCGACCCTGGGTACGTGACGTGGAAGGGGCATCGCGATGTCGTCTGCGAGGCCTCTTTCTACGTCCAGAACGCGATCGCGTCCACAATTCAGGCTGAATATCCGGATGCCGGAATCCTCGGTGAAGAAGGACCTGACGATGCGCCTTTGCCCGTAGATGCTCCGGAGCTGTGGATCATTGACCCGATCTGTGGAAGTTTGAACTTCGTCCAGGGGATTCCGTACTTCGGCGTCTCGGTGGCGTTGCGGGCCGAGGGGAACATCTGCGTCGGCGTCGTTTACGATCCTTGCCGCGACGAATTATTCGCTGCGACGCTGGACGGCGCCGCGACACTCAACGGCCGGAAGATCTACGTCCAGCAGATATCGGAAGGCATCGAGGCCTGGAGCAGTTCCATCGTCGGCACGGACTGGCCGCACACGGGTGAACGGCGCGACCAGACACGAATGATTCTGGGAATGATGATCGGTCAGGTGAATGACTGCAACCTGATGGGATCACCGGCACTCGGAATCTGCAACGTTGCCTGCGGCAGGATGCACGCCTACTGGCACCTCGACCTGAAGATCTGGGACATCGCCGCCGCCTGCCTGATCCTGCAACGAGCGGGTGGGGTTTTCACAGACGAGCACGGTAATACCTGGCTCTACTCTGATGGCGGGTATATTGCCACGAATGCCGTCATTCACGGCTGGACGCTGAACTGTATTCAGGCGGGGTTGAAGGTGTAAAGGGACATAGCCGCGAATTACGCGGATTACGCGAATGGGCGCATCAAGGAATCTTTAATGCGCCCATTCGCGTAATCCGCGTAATTCGCGGCTATGTCCCCATCTTTTACCCCAATGCCTGAAGGATCGTGCGTTCCACCATGGCCTGCGCGATATCCACCTTATACGCATTCATGCTCATCGGGCGCGCCACGGTCCGGATAATCGCAGCAGCCTGCTTGATGGTGTTTTTGATGTTCTTGCCTTTGAGCTGATTCTCCACGCCTGTGGCCCGATACGGAACCGGCGCGACTCCACCCAGCACCACGCGGCCGTCTTTCCAGTCATCGTTCTCTACGGTAAACGCGGCGGCGACGGCTACGAGTGCAAAGTCGTAAACGTCACGATTCTTGAGTTTCATCCAGGTCTGCTTGGTTCCGGACGCCGGAGTGGGAATGAACACTTCGACCATCAGCTCGTTGGGTTTCAGAACATTCTCGCGCAGCACGTTCTCGCGCGGACTGATGAAGTAGTTGTCGAACGGAACCGTCCGCTCGCCGTCCGGTCCCGCGATCTTCGCCTGCGCATTGAGAGCCAGCAACGCGGTCGCCGTGTCGGAGGGATGAACGATGTAGCACAGTTCGCCGCCGATGATGGCGTGGAACCGGTTATCGCCGCTGACCGAGAAGCACGCGTCGCCGCCTTTCTTGTAGCAGTGGAAATCCGGGCCGCGCAGGAACCAGCAGCGCGGCCGCTGGTTGAGATTTCCACCCAGCGTGGCGTAATTGCGAATCAACGGTGATGCGACGCTGTGCGCAGCGTCGGTGAGCAATGAAAACTGCTGCTTCAACTCCTTCGACTCGATAATCTCCGTCAGGGTCATGTTGGAGCCGATCGTAGCGCCGTTCCGGTCCACCTTGATCCCGCGAAGCTGAGGTATGGTTGTCACGTCGATCAGCGCCTCGGGCAAGGGCATGCCGGGACCCTCAACCCAATCTTTCATGACGCCCGCGACAAGATCGCTGCCGCCCGCAAGGACTTTGGCCTTGGAACCGAGCCTGGTCAGCGTATCGACGGCTTCCTTTACAGTGGTTGGTTCGTAAAGTTCAAAGCTTCTCATCTCGGTTACCTCACCTTCTTGAGTTCGGTCAGAAGTTTTTCGCGGGTCAGCGGCATGCTTTCCATCCAGACGCCGACGGCGTTGTAAACGGCAGCGGCTATCGCCGGCGCCGGCGGTCCCATCGGCGGCTCGCCGATGCCGTGAGCACCGAACACTCCGTATGCTTTTGGCTTTTCGATCAGGGCGACGTCGATTTCTTCCGGCACGTCGAGAATGCTGGGCGGCCGGTAATCGAGCATGTTCGCGTTGATGGGCAGTCCCGTTGCAGCGTCGATCAGTAACTGTTCGTTGAAAACCGCGCCGAGCGCCATCACCACACCACCCTCGATCTGCTGCTCGAGCGCAAAAGGATTGAGCGCTCTTCCAACATCGTGGGCGGCAACGTACTTCGTGATCTTCACGCTGCCGATGCCGGTATCGACCTCGAGTTCCACGGCGTGGCTTGCCCAGGCGGTTCGTTCCCAATCGTCGTCCTGCCGGTAGAGTGAACGGCCGAGAATGGGTAAGCCGGCCCCTTGAACGACAGTGTCGAGGCCGAGTTTCATGGACGGGGTCGCTTTAACGAATATCTCGCCGTTCCGGATGTCCAGCTGGTCGGCGGTCATTCGAAGCTGCTGGTTCTTGCGCTTCGCATCCGCGACAAATTTCTCCGCAGCATAGCCCAGGATCTGTTTCTTGGCATCGATGGCGGCTTCGTAAATACCGCGGCCGCCCGTATTCGTCTGACGGCTGCCGTTGGTGCCGCCGGTGTCGGTCGTGTTATCCGTATCGACATAGGTCGCGATGCTCACCTTACTTAAAGGAACACCCAGGGCCTCGGCGGTGATCATCGCCATCTCCGTCCGCTGGCCCGGCCCGATTTCCGTGCAGGCGGACACGCACTGCACGCTGCCGTCGCTGTTCACGATCACCTGGCCAGTTGCGGGATTCGTTCCGGCGCCGTGGCTGCACGAATGCGCAGCCAGGCCGATGCCGTGGAATATGCCCGGACGGACTTCACGGGCGCGCGGCGCATGCCATTTCGCTTTCCATCCGATTCGGGTGGCGGCGGCCGTGATGCAATCGCGGATGCCGGGATTGCTGAATGGCTTCTTCGTGTCGGGATTTCCCTGCTCGTTCAGATTCTTGAGCCGGAACTCCACCGGATCCATCCCGACAGCGTAAGCCGCCTTCTCCATCATTAGCTCGAGGGCAAACGTACCGTTCGGATGGCTGACGCATCGATACGGCCCCGACTTGTAGCTGTTCGTGAAAACGTCAATCGCTTCCAGCTTCAGGTTTGGAATCTTGTACAGGTTCTGCATCGTGAACCAGGAACCGTTCGCCGCTCCGGCTCGCTGCGCGCCGACGTTGGCAAACACGCGGAACTGGCCGTACTGGATCGCTCCATCGCGATTGACTCCCAGTTTCATCTCGTTCCGGAATTGCGGACGATGCGTGCGCGTGACGAAATCTTCCTCGCGCGTATAGACAGTCTTGATCGGACGACCGGTCGTCTTCGCAAGGATAGCCGAGTGAACTTCCGCCAGGTCGATGCCGGAACGGTATCCGTATCCGGAGCCCATGTATCCCGGCTGGATGACGCGAACCCGGTTCGCGGGAATCTTCAACGCTTGCGACAGGCCGGCGCGCGTCCCGTGCGCGTGCTGGTTCGTGTAGTAGACGATCAACCGATCCTGGTCCCAGTACATCAGCG
>QHXD01000206.1 GCA_003223895.1 Acidobacteriota bacterium | reverse complement strand
TCAGGCATGATCCCCACATATGAAGGTCGGAATCAATGGGTCGGGCCGGAAGACAAGACAGCTCAAAGCGAATGTCCATCCCTACGTCATGGAACTGCTCGAAAACATCGTAGAGGGCAAGACCATATTGCAACTTGGAAAAGACGTTAAGGTCTTCTCTCAGGGAGATTCGGCCGAGGCCATCTATTTCATTCAGACCGGCAAGGTAAAGGTCACTGTCGTGTCTGCCATAGGAAACGAGGCCGTCCTGGCGATCCTGGGGCCTCGCGGCTTTTTAGGGGAAGGTTGCCTGGTTGGTCAGACTCTTCGTGTCAGCACTGCAACAGCAATACAATCCACAACGATATTCCGAATCGAGAGAAGGGCGATGCTTCGAGCTCTTCACGCTCAACCCGAGCTCTCTGAAAAATTCACAGCGTCATTGTTGGCCCGCAATATCGATCTTGAAGAAGATCTCTGCGATCAGCTTTTCAACCACGGCGAGAAACGGTTGGCCCGTGTCCTGCTGAAACTTGCGCGTTTCGGCCAACACGATGCCACGCCGGCTGCGAAAATGCCGCGCGTGAGTCACGAGACCCTGGCCGAAATGGTGGGCACCACGCGGTCCCGTATCACTCACTTCATGAACAAATTCAGGAAAATGGGCCTGATTGACTACAACGGAGAAATTACGGTGAGGGCCGAACTGCTGACCGACGTCGTCCTGCACGATTGAATCGTTTCCCAGGGCGACCGAAGCGCTATGAAGTTTTTTGAAATGCAGGAGGTTTGATGAGTCGATCTGCGTTTGCCGAGAAGCATCCATGGACGCAGCAATGGTGGAAAGCTGAGGGAGAAAATACGTGGATCCTTGTCTATATCATCACCATTCATGCGCTCGCGTTGGTCGGTATCGTCCTATTCCCAATCCCTGGGTGGAAGGTCTTTCTGACTGCATTGGCCCTGGCCAGCATGGGGGCATTCGGAACAACCATCGCATACCATCGATCACTTGCGCATCGCGCAGTTAAATTGAATCCCATCGTCGAGCAAGTCCTCGTGTTCTTCGCTGTGTTCAACGGATCTGGCACCCCAAGCACGTGGATCGCAAATCATCGCAATCATCATGCAAATGCGGACACCATAGATGACGTATCCAGCCCACGGCACGGCGGCTTCTGGTGGGCGCATCTGAGATGGCTGTATCAGTGGGAACCATCCTCGATGCAGAGGTGGAGTCCGGACATGATCCGGCCGCGATACATGACTTGGGACAAGGTTCAGATTCCTCTTGTCATCACGTCCATCTGTTTCGGTTACCTTTTCTTCGGTTGGGCGGGACTGTTCTGGACAGGTGCGATTCGGCTCGTTTACGTCTTGCACATGCAAGCTTTCGTAAACAGCCTGCTTCATCTGAAACCCGGTCTCACAGCCGGCGTGGACTCCAGCCGGAACATCTGGTGGCTCGGACCGCTTCAACTCACAGCGTGGGGAGAGAACTTCCACCGAAATCATCACTCCTATCCGGCCTCTGCGCGTTTCAGCCGGCACTGGTGGCAGATCGATCTTGGCTGGTACGTCATCCAAGGTTTGCGCGCGCTGCGTCTCGCGACCAGTGTGCGCGTAAACCAGAAGTGCTAGTCCTGTTAATGGCCGTCAGGAGTCTCGCCAACAAGACATCGTAGTCTGGAGTGTGCAATCACAAGTCTTGCCGTTCACCCGGGAAAACGCCGTGCAGAATTCCACAGTAGGTAAGAGACATCGGCCGGCTTGGAGTTGGCCCCGCGGACAATTCTGCGGAGCTTATCCATGTATTGGTGCGCCCATCCCTGATCTTCATACTCTTCAAATACCTGAGCGACAAAGGCTCGATCAGTGTATGCCGTCGGCGTGACTCCCGCCAGCCCGATAGCGAGACCGCCCTCTTCCTGTAGAGAATTCAGCCTGGTCATGGGATCCGGATGGTCCTCGCCAACGAATTTGAACTGATTATCCAAGACCACGACAATTGCAGCGTCGATCCAGGACGCAGGAGCGGTTCTCAGCTCATTGACAACTTCCTTGTTTGATCTCATATCACCTCATCAGTCTTGATCGCCTTGTACCGGGAATCTCCGACGATCATCTTACGCACCTGATCCCGCAACTCCTGCCAGTCATGAATGAAATACCCGGCCTGTTCGTTCCCCATCACTTCCGCCCGTTTATCTTCGAGGATTTCAATCATGACCCGAGTATTCGTTCGACCCTTGCTGGACTGCTTGCCCGCCACCGACTCGAGCGCTTTTCGAACGCGATCGAACTCTGCGTCCACTCGGGCCTTGATCTGTTCTGCCCAGGCAATTTGATTCACCGTTCCCGTCATCGCGCGCTGCGGGGATCCGCCTTCGTTCTCCCATGCTGCAATCGCGGCTTCCATATCGAGAACGACCCTGACTAGAGAGACTCGCGTCGTGGCAATCGGTTTGTTATCGATGGCACAGTAAGGGCCGGATGGGCTTTCAATGCGACTGCGGCCATCAGAAAGGCTGCAAGACCAAATCCGTTCAGCCATAGAACTTCACTTCCGGAACGAGCAATGGGCGCAAAGGGATTGAAAAGCACAGCAACTGCGAGGAATCCTACCGTCCAGGCATACTTTCCGGTGCGAAACGCCTGCGTGGCAACCAGGAGACCCGAGGCGCAGACCACAATGGTTAAGAATACCTGGTTACTCACAACGCGGAACTGGAACACCGCCAGGAGCAACATCGCGATGGAGATCCACTTCATGATGTTCGTCAGCATCGGAAACCTTTCTTTCTCGATTCGGACGTCCTAGGGACGAAACTTGGGTTTACTGATGATCCGGGCTTTCTCTTGCGCCACACGCTTGTCCTCTTCTTGCT
This sequence comes from Acidobacteriota bacterium, assembly GCA_003223895.1. Classification (GTDB taxonomy): domain Bacteria; phylum Acidobacteriota; class Terriglobia; order 20CM-2-55-15; family 20CM-2-55-15; genus 20CM-2-55-15. The sequence continues at coordinate 4,050 of QHXD01000206.1, read as the reverse complement.
TCACCTGCCGCGCGAGTTCTTTGCCCGGCGCCTCCAATTTGTCCAACCGATCCGCCTCCCGACTCGAATCACTCGCCAGAAGGTCGAACTCCTTGGAGAACGCTACCAGTCCGAATGTATTCCCGTAGGGAGATTGGAAGAGGTTATAGGAGTACTGCGCGTTCTCCCAGACCGCGAGGACCTTTTGGTTATCGTCGTATACCGGAGATCCGGAAACCTTGATGGTCCTCTCTGGCTTGGTGGCTGGACCGTACACCGAGGAGATCGCTTCGATCATATCGTCTGTCGTCAGACCCTCGGTCCCGACAGGATCATATGTGACAACCATCTTGTAAAGTTCACCGCCGTAAAAGTCAAAACGAACATTTCTAAGTGAGTCGGCTTTCACCGGAAGCTCGGAGTAGCGAAACTGATCCCACTGGAGTGTTTGTATTACGGCCGGCCGCTGATGGATTGTTCTCGCCTCCGCGGATTTCAGATGTAATTGTTTGACCACGGACTCCAGGCTCATTCCAAACTGGAAATCGCGATACCGAGCGAGATCCTCCGCAATAACCAGCGGACAAAAGAAAGCGGCACACAAAACCGACATTACAAGCATGCGTAGGCTAAACATTGGTTTCTCCTTGAGGCACTGGCACGGCTTCCGGTCGGGACCCTAGCCGCGATCGAGCTGGATGGTGCAGTGGCGAATTAACCACAATAAGTGAATTATACTGTATCGTCAATCTTAATCGTCCTTCATGAGAAACCATTCTTAGTTAAGCGAAACATGTGTCTCGATCATGCTGGCGCAGCGCTGGCGATGTCTGGTTGTAGACCTGGATACGCGTACTCGAAACCTCCAGACCTATTTTGGACTCCAGGCCGCCAACGTCGGGATTTCCGACTTCCTCGACAATCCCGCCAATTCTCTGGAGGCGATCCAGACCAGGACCCGCGTGACGAACCTCGATTGCATTGGATGGTCGGCGGCCGGCGCAAAGCCCGTGGCTCTGGGGCCGCTGAGAATCGATTCGCTTTTGAGGTCCATGCACTCCCATCCGGCCGATTATGTGTTCGCCACGTTACCCGCAGGAACAACCGGCGACACACTGGAGCTTTTTACTGCCGCGGACATTCCCATCCTGGTCACGACTTCCACACCGGCCGTGCTCGGGAACGTGCTCGAGTTTCTGCGGTCTTGCGCATCCACTGGTTTCAGTGGCCGCAGCGTCTACCTCGTGCAGCTTTTGGAGAAAGAGAACCACCGGTTGAAGCTGGAATTAAAAATGGGGTCGTAACCGCGAATTCCGCCAATGACGCGAATGGCGCTTCTACTCCGGAACATAGAGCGGCTCGGGAATAAAGACTGCACCGGCCACGACCGTGGTCCAAAGGCCTTTCTTGTCACCGATCGCGGACTGGGTGATGTTGGTTACTTTCACAATCCTGGTTGAGATCCTGTAGATCTCCTTCTTTTCATCCCAGCTTCGATCCGGATCGAAGTCTACGCCGAGGGTCGTCGCAAGCATGTCCGCAGCCAGTTCTTCAGCGTACTCAGCGGCATCGTGATCTGTCTGGCCGTATGAGTGGTGCTCGGAAAGATAGCCGTAAGCGTTGGGATCGGTCGGGCTTGCGATTCCCACGGTTGCTGCAATGAGGCGGTGAGGCTCGTTCGTTGCGTTTTCGCTCATGACGCAGAAAACAATTTGACCGGCGTGGAGAAGTTTGATTCCTTGAGATCTCGGGATTAGTTTGCATTGCGGCGGGAAGATGCTGGAGACTCGAACCAGGTTGTAGGGAGCCAGCCCCGCGTCGCGCAGGGCCATTTCAAAGCTCGTGAGTTTTTCCTTGTGTTTTCCCACGCCCTTGGTCAAAAAGATCTTTTTTGCAACGAACACCTTCCATAACCCCCCACTGGTTTTGGTGAGAAGCGCGACGGAACGAAAACAAATTCCGGAAGTTAGCAGAGATACTGGGGGGTGTCAATTGACATTCTTTTCAAGCGCGTGGTAGCTTCACGCGTTTTCGTTTCGCGAGCGAATCCATAGGAGGCTTGATGCAGTTTAACGGAGTCGAAGTTCCCTCATCCGGAGAAAAAATCACCCTGAGCGGGACGAAGCTGGTCGTTCCCGACAACCCGATTATTCCTTTTATCGAAGGAGACGGAACGGGCCGCGATATCTGGAAGGCATCTCAACTCGTTTTCGATGCGGCCGTTGAAAAAGTTTCGAGAGGAAAACGCAAGGTTGCGTGGTTTGAAGTCTTCGCGGGAGAGAAATCGTTCAACAAATTCGGAACCTGGCTGCCTGACGATACGCTTGCCGCGATCCAGGAATTCCGGATTGCGATCAAAGGACCCCTTACAACTCCTGTCGGCGGTGGAATCCGCAGCCTGAATGTCACGCTGCGCCAGTTGATGAATCTGTACGCCTGCGTGCGGCCAGTGCGGTACTTTGAGGGGGTTCCGAGTCCAGTCAAGCATCCTGAAAAGCTGGATGTCGTCATCTATCGTGAAAATACCGAAGACGTCTATGCCGGCATCGAGTGGCCGGCCAATAGCCCGGAAGCTCAGAAGATCATCGCGTTTCTTCAGAAGGAATTCGGCAAGAAAGTGAGACCGGATTCGGGCATCGGCATCAAGCCGATCTCGATCACCGCTACCAAAAACCTGGTCCGCCGTGCGATTCAGTATGCCCTGGAAAATAAACGCCGTTCCGTCACGATTGTGCACAAGGGAAACATCATGAAATACACTGAGGGCGCGTTCCGTGACTGGGGCTACGAGCTCGCGCGCGAGGAATTTGGCGCGCAGACCGTTACCGAAGAAGAAGTGACGTCGAAATACGACTCCCGGGTTCCCGAGGGCAAGCTGCTGATGAAGGATCGCATCGCGGACTCGATGCTGCAGCAGGTGCTGACGCGTCCCGATGAGTACGACGTCATCGCCACACCCAACCTCAACGGCGACTATCTCTCCGATGCCTGCGCCGCACAGGTCGGCGGCCTCGGCATCGCGCCGGGCGCGAATATCGGTGATGGCTTTGCCGTGTTCGAGGCGACGCACGGCACCGCACCCAAATACTCGGACAAAGACATGATCAATCCCGGGAGTGTGATGCTGTCGGGCTGTATGATGTTTGAGCATATGGGCTGGAAAGAAGTGGCGCAAACCATTGAGCGAGGGTTTGCAAAGACGATCCAGCAGGGGAAGGTCACCTACGATCTGGAGCGCTTGATGGTGGGTGCAACCAAGGTCAAGACTTCGGAATTTGCGAAAGCGATTGTGGAGAACATGTAAATGGCAAGAAGGAAAATCAGTATCGTCGGTGCCGGCGCCGTTGGCGCTACTGCGGGACAGAGGATCGCGGATAAACAGCTCGGAGACGTGGTTCTCATCGATATCATCGAAGGTGTCCCGCAGGGAAAAGCGCTCGACCTGTCGGAGTCCGCCCCGATCGAGGGCTATGACAAGACAACAGGATCACGGGAACGAACAATTACAAGGACACGGCGAATTCCGACATCGTCGTGATCACCGCCGGCATTCCCCGGAAACCGGGGATGAGCCGCGACGATCTGCTGAAGACGAACTACGAGATCGTGAAGGGTGTCACCGAGCAGGTCGTCAAGAACTCACCCAAGTGCATCATCATCGTTGTCAGCAACCCTCTGGACGCAATGGTGCAGACCGCTTATCGAGTGAGCGGTTTCCCGAAAGAACGCGTCATCGGTATGGCCGGCGTCCTGGATTCCGCCCGGTTCCGAACCTTCATCGCGATGGAGTTGAACGTCTCGGTGCAGAACGTCCACGCCTTCGTGCTGGGCGGTCATGGCGACACAATGGTCCCGCTGCCTCGGTATTCGACCGTATCGGGAATACCAATTACCGAACTCCTGCCGAAGGAAACCATCGATCGCCTGGCACAGCGTGCCCGCGATGGCGGAGCCGAGATTGTTGGATACCTGAAGACCAGCGCCTGGTACGCGCCGTCTTCTGCAATCGTGGAAATGGTTGATGCGATCCTGAACGATCGCAAGAAAATCCTGCCCTGCGCGGCGTATCTC
>QHXD01000205.1:6379-9339 GCA_003223895.1 Acidobacteriota bacterium | reverse complement strand
CAATCGTGAATCCACCGCAAAGCGGTATCCTCGGACTCCACGCAATCGAGGATCGCCCCATCGCAATCAATGGTGAAGTGGTCGTGCGCCCGATGATGTACCTCGCTCTCACCTATGATCACCGCATCGTTGATGGGCGCGAAGCCGTCACTTTCCTGAAGCGGATTAAAGACGTCATCGAAAATCCCGCGCGGATCCTTCTGGAGATCTGATCTGGATCGCCACTTCCTGAGTCGGCTCGAGTGAAGTGATCTCGAGAGCTTCCGGCGTGTCAGGTTTTGGGAGTCCATCCCGGTTGAACCATACGGCTCGAAGACCTGCTCCGATCGCGCCGATGACGTCCAATTCCCACGAATCACCGACCATGATTGCCTCGTCCGGTTCGCACCCGAGGCGCCGGAGAGCAGCGCGAAATATTTCTCGTTCCGGCTTCAGCCGGCCTATTTCTTCAGACGTCACAAGCACGTCGATGAGTGGTGCCAGGGAGCAAGCTTCCAACTTTTCACGCTGCTCTTCAGTAAAATTGTTGGTGACGATTCCGATCCGAGCGTTACGTTTCAGTTCCCGGAGCAAAGCAACCGCACCGGCAACCGGCCGCCTCGATTGCCGATAGATTTCCACGCGCCGCGCTGCCAGTTCCTTCGCGAACTGAATCGTGATCTCTTCACCGCAGCACGCGAACAGTGAGCGGATGCGTTGCACGCGAGCATCGTCCGGACTCAGCGATCCCGCCATTACCAGCAGGTGTTTTTCACCCAGCAGTCGAAAGTCTTCGCGTTCAAGGAATTCCAGGGAGTATTTTTGCAGGCCCGGTTGGCGAGCCTTCAAATCCTCGAGCACACATCGCGCGGCATAGCGGTGATCGAAAAGAGTATCGTCGAGGTCGAACAGGACTGCTTTGACTTCTCGTGTAAACTGCATGAATGATGCAACAGGCTCAACTGCCAATCGCTATTGTCATGGTAAGACCGGCTTCATTCGGCTTCAATCCCGAAACTGCGAGCACTATCCTCTTTCAGAGAGAGCCGACCGAAACCAGCCGGCGAGACATCGAGCGCCGTGCCCGCATAGAGTTCGACATGCTTGCCGGCCGATTGCGAGAAGCTGGCGTCGAAATCATTCTCGTGGAAGACGTGGAAGAGCTTCATACGCCGGATGCGGTCTTTCCAAACAACTGGGTATCTTTTCATCACGACGGCACGGTTGTTTTGTATCCAATGCTCGCGCCGAGCCGGAGACCCGAGCGCAGGCGTGACATTATCGAGAAACTTCAGTCCGGCGGCTTCCGCGTCTCGAATATGGTCGATCTCACGCATCATGAGAACCAGGGGCGATTCCTGGAAGGTACCGGCAGTGTGGTGTTCGACCATGTCGCCAAACGGGCCTATGCCTGCATTTCACCGCGTACGAGTCCTGAAGTTCTCAATGAGCTGTGCGGCATCCTCGGCTACAAATCGATGACATTTCGAGCGGTGCACGAGAACGGAGACGGCATTCTGCATACGGACATGACGATGAGCATCGGGGACCGTTTCGTGATCTTTTGTCCCGACTCGATACCAGACGCAGCCGAACGGAAACTCGTGGTCGAAAGCTTGCGGACGACCGATCGAGAGATCATAACGATAGATCGCAAACAGGTTGCTCAATTTGCTGCCAATGTCCTTCCCCTTCAGGCCGGGCAAGGCACGAGCGTCCTGGCAATATCGACGTCAGCCTGGCTTATATTCAGGCCGGACCAACGGGAAGCCATCGAGAAGTACGTTAAAATTGTGGAATCTCCGCTCCCACTCTTCGAGAGGATAGGTGGCGGCAGCGCCCGCTGCATGATGGCCGACGTCCATCTGCCCCGGCGGTGACCCTATTTTTTCTTCGCACGTCTGTCCCCGAATTACTATGAAATTATGAGATATCACGCCCTTGCCTGCGATTATGACGGGACCATTGCCCATGATGGACAGCTCAGTGAGAGCACGATCCGAGCCCTGGAACAAGTCCGTGAGTCCGGGCGCAAAGTGATTCTGGTCACTGGAAGAGAACTCGACGACCTTATTCTTGTTTGCCCCAGGCTCGACCTGTTTGACCGGGTCGTGGCCGAGAACGGCGCCCTCCTCTACCGTCCGGCCACACGTGAGGAGAAGTTCCTGGCCGAGGCGCCGCCCGAGGAATTTGCCCGCGAGTTGATGCGCCGTGGTGCGGAACGAGTCTCGGTAGGACGAGTCATCGTAGCCACATGGGAACCGCATGAAACGACTGCTGTGGAAGTCATTCGCGATCTCGGCCTCGAGCTTCAGGTCATCTTCAACAAAGGGGCTGTCATGATTCTGCCATCCGGCGTGAACAAGGCGACCGGACTGACTGCGGCGCTTCTCGAGCTCGGTCTCTCCGCCCATAACGTGGTGGGCGTCGGCGATGCGGAAAACGATCATGCCTTTCTTCACATGTGCGAATGCTCCGTTGCGGTGGCTAACGCCCTGGAGACGCTGAAGCAACACGTGGATTGGGTGGCATCGAAGCGGCACGGGGAAGGCACGAGTGAGCTGTGCCGGGCGTTGATCGACTCCGATCTCAAGCATATCGAGGGCCGGCACCATCGGTTGTGCCTCGGGAAAGCCGAGGATGGTTCCGAAGTCACGATTCAGCCATATGGCACCAACGTCTTGATCGCGGGTAGCCCTGGCGGAGGCAAGTCGACGTTGGCGACAGCGTTCATCGAGAGGCTCGAAGAGCGAGGCTATCAGTTCGCCGTCATCGATCCGGAGGGAGACTATTCGATGTTCGAGGGCGGAGTTCTCCTGGGTAATAAAGAGAGCGCGCCTAACGTTCAGGAAGTACTCGATCTACTCTCGAAGCCGGATCAGAGTGCGGCAGTCAACCTCACTGGTCTTGGCCTCAAAGAAAGACCAGCGTTTCTCGAGGCGCTGCTTTCCCGCCTTCAGGAACTGCGCGCAAGAACCGGC
>QHXD01000205.1:0-6348 GCA_003223895.1 Acidobacteriota bacterium | reverse complement strand
CGGTTCCGCAGCGGGTATATGGTTTGATGCTCGTCACGCTCGAACCGGACCGCATTGCGCCGGCAATTCTCCCTTCAATCGATGTTGTCGTTGCTATCGGAGAAAACCCCGACACTACCTTGAGAAAATTTGCCGAAGCCGTCAGCGAAAAACCTCCGCGCCTCACCCGCAGGACATTGAATACAGGTGAGGCGGTGGCATGGTTCCGAGGCACGCCCCAGGATCCGGTCTGGTTCCGAAGCGCTCTGCCACGTGTGGAGCGCCGCCGGCATCGCCGCAAATATGCCGAAGGCCAGCTGCCGCCGGATCTCTGCTTCTATTTCCGGGGACCGGAAGGGAAGCTCAATCTTCGCGCGCAAAACCTCACGATGTTTCTACAGATGGCTGAAGGCGTCGATGACGACACCTGGCTATATCATCTGAAACAAGGCGACATCTCTCGATGGTTCCGCACCGTCATCAAGGATTTGGAACTGGCTGCCGAAGCCGCGAAGATGGAAAACATCGAGATCACGGCCGACGAAAGCCGCAAGCGCATCCGGGCCGAAATCGAACAGCGGTATACGCTTGCCGCCTGAAAAAGGGGTCGAGCCGCCAATGACGCGAATTACGCGAACGGGCGCATAAAGAAATCGTTGATGCGCCCGTTCGCGTAATTCGCGTCATTGGCGGCTCGACCCCTTTCCCCAGAAACTCGACCCATTTCTAGAAATACGACGAGCCGGAAGCCCGTTCCATGATGGACCAGACATCTTCGACCAATTCTTCCCGGACACAATGAATCCGGTCGTAGAGATTTACGGTAGGGTCGCAGTGCGGGATAATAAAGCGAAGCTTGTCGCCCAGGAGAATCTCGCGGCTGGGATGTTGCAGCACGAGACGGCCGTGCTCGTCGCCTGCAAACTCGTACTTGATCCCGGTAATATCGAGTAACTCGGGTCCGAATGCCCGATCGGTAGAGAAGGCCTTCAGTCCCGCGTCCACGATAGCTTTACCGCCGGAGCGATGAACGACCGTTCCCAGCACGCAAAGAGCCGGAGCGAAATCATCGTAGACCGCGCCGCTCTGTCCTCCAATGCCGCGATATTCAACGTCCATGAACACGTACGAACCCGCCTGGAGTTCCGTGATCCCCGCGATGTTGGGATCGATGTTGTAGGTTCCCGTGCTGGCTGCCGACAAAATCTCCATCCTGTGCCCGTTTTTCGAAAGCAAGTCGCGCGTGGCGACCGCCTTAGCCAATGCTTCTCGGGAGCTTTCGCGACGAGCCTGAAAACCTGTCACGTGCGCAACATGACCGGCATAGGCGCACAAACCCTTCAACTCGAGGTTTTTACAGCGCGCGATCCTTTCGGCCAATCTCAATGCAGGTTCTCCGGGCTGGACGCCCGTTCGGTTCTGGCCGATGTCCAGGTCGATCAGCAGAGAGATCTCAACCGAAGCGGATTCTGCCGCACGCTGAAGATCCTGCACGTTCGCCTCGTTGTCCACGACCACCATGGTATCCGGCGCTTGCAACACAATCCGGATTAACCGGGAAATCTTCGGCTCACCGACCATCTCGCCGGTAATCAGCAGTCCTCGAATTCCGGCCCGCGCCATAACCTCCGCTTCGGCAACCGTGGCGACGCAGATTCCTAACGCGCCTTTCTGAAGCTGGCGCCGCGCAATCTCCACGCACTTATGCGTTTTCGCGTGCGGGCGCAGACCGAGACCACAGTCGCGTACCCAGCTGGTCATCTTGTTGAGATTCGATTCGAAGCGGTCCAGATCCAACACCAGGCAGGGAGTCGGAAGATCGAGGATTTTTTGCACGGCCTGCAGTTTAGCATCTTATCTTCTATAAAGTTGATTGCCCCTCGACCCCGAATTTGATTCGAAATTTCCCTAAAACTTGCGCCTGGGAAGCCCCAAAACGCATAACTTGCCTGAAACCCACGTCCCGTAAGGCTTCTGGCGATTGGGCAAACCGATTGCTAATACCAAGTCGGATTACAGGTCGTTTTGACCAAGGAGGGAAATACATGAATCTTCGATCCATCGGAAAACACGGACTTTGCGCCGTGCTCATTCTACTCTGGACGAGTTTCAACTCCCATGTCCAGGCTTCAGGCCACGCACGATCGAAGGTTCGCACAAGTGGTCGGCGCAGTTTCCACTCCCGCACCCAGGCAGCAGGCAATGCGCAGGCGAGCTCGGCTACACATGTTTCGGCTGAGATGACCAAAGGAAAGCTGAACCCAGCCGAAAGCAGGGAGGGAGACCAGGTCGCGCTGCGGTTGAAGGATGACGTGAAGTCGAATGGAGACGTCGTCCTGAAGAAAGGCACGACAATCACTGGCGTCGTGCGCAATGTGAAGAGAGCGGAAGGTAAGAGCAAGGCTTCCGGTCAGGCGCAGTCGATGATGGAAGTCGAATGGTTGGCGCCAGCCGTGCAGGGCAGGGCGTCTCAGCAGTTGTCGATTGCTTTGCAATCGGTGATGCAGGTGAATCCAATTTATGCGCACGAACAGGAACAGTCTTCCACGGATGGTTTTGGCCCTGTCGGCGGCCGCGCGGCAAGCTCTGCGCGTAGCGGCGGCGGGCTGCTTGGCGGCGCCGTGAGCGCGACCACAGACGTGGCGGGCGGCGTGACTTCAACCGCTGGCGCTGCCGGGTCCACCGCTGCAGGTGTCAGTGGCGCTGCATCTTCCGGCGTGACGAATTCCACTCGTTCGAGCGGTCAATCGAACGCGGCTCTGCTGAGCATGCCTTCCATCGTGGCTGTGGACCAGCAGACCACGGCGTCACTCGAGAACACCTTCGGTATGGCGTCTTCCACGCAACTCTATAAGGTTGGCCGCGGCGAGATGATCACATCCGGTGGTTCGAAACAGTCGGTTGATATCTTTTCGCACTTGAGCAACGACACTGTCATCACTTCGCCGAGCAAAGACTTCGAAATTTCCGGCGGCGCTCAGATGCAGCTTCTCGTTGGAGTAGACAAGAGATGAGAATCAGATGGACCTCAGTTCCCAAAGTTCTCGGGGGAAATGCAGTCGCCCCCTGGGTCGGCCCCGGTTTTCCGAGGCGTTGGAAGGAAGAAGCCCGCAGCGACAGCGACAGAAATGAAGGACAGGAAAGATATCGATCTCGTAAGGCCTGGGCCAGGATTACAAACAGGGAGGAGTCTTCAAAATGAAAAGAGTTTTCTACATGTTATTTATCGGAGCATTCGCAGCAAGTCTCGCAGCATGCTCCAGCAATCCGTCGGAGACCAGCGCGGATTCTTCGAAACCGAGTGGATTCTTCGACAGGTTGAAACCGGAACCGAAGATCAGCGTTCCTGCAGGAACCCGTCTTCGAGTTGCCCTCGTCGAGGGCGTCAGCACCACCAAGAACTCGCCAGGCGATCGGTTTACCGCCACTCTCGCCGAGCCTGTCATCGTTGACGGAAAGATGGTCCTGGAGAAAGGCACAAAGGTTCGCGGCAGCGTGGTCGACGTCAAAGAATCCGGCCGTGTGAAGGGCCGCGCGAGCATTCAGCTCACTCTTAACGAGATTGTACGAGACGGCAAATCCCTGCCGATTTCCACCAAGCCGTTCATCGCCGTTGCGGAGTCCACGAAGAAGCGCGATGCAGCCATCATTGGCGGCGGCGCGGGCCTGGGTGCTGCTATTGGCGCGATAGCGGGCGGCGGAAAAGGCGCAGCCGTAGGTGCAGCCATCGGTGGAGGAGCGGGCACGGGCACGGTTCTTGCGACCAAAGGCAAGGAAATTCATTACACCCCTGAAACTCGCCTGAGCTTTACGCTCTCCAATTCAGTGGAAATCTAGAGTCCTCCGTCCTGTCCCAGCGGGTGCGGCGAAAACGAGAGGCTGCCGCCCCCGCTCTCTTTATTTCCCTGCGGCTGATCCTCAGTTTTCCTCAAATTCCAGGCTTCGCCAGCAATACCAGGTGGCGACACTGGCGTAGGGGCGCCAGGGTGCCGCGATCTTGTGGCTGATATCTTTGTCCGGCAGATCCTGCAGGCCGTAGAGGTCCCGGATGGCCATACGGACGCCGAGATCGGCGTGCGGAAAAACATCGAGACGGCCGAGCGCGAAAATGAGAAACATCTGAGCGGTCCAGATGCCGATACCTTTGACTTCAACCAGGGCCTCAATGATCTTCTCATCCGGCATCCGTCCCATGCGGTCGAGCCGCAGGCTTCCGTTGGCCACTCGTTCGGCAAGGTCCAGGAGATAAGTGGCTTTCTGAGGCGAGAGCCCCACGCTGCGCAACTCCTCATGGCTCAATCTGGCCAGGCTCTCGCGCGAAATCTTTTCCGGCGCTATGTATTGCGCCAGCTTCTGGCGAATTGAGGCCGCCGCTTTTCCCGAGATCTGCTGGGAAATGATCGATGCAACCAGCATATGGAAACGGTCCCGGCCGAGTTTGAGACGGAAAGGACCTGCCTTCTTGATGACGTCGCCCATCACGGGATCGGCCGTCCGGAGATGCCTGAGAGCTCGACGGATTTCATAAGGGTCTAAAGACATAGCGGCCATCGAGTATAATTTTTCGTTCGATGTCGATGCAACCGGACAACTCGAAAGATCAGTTCCGACGCCTCCTGGTCCTGATCGCCGTCGCTACCGTGGACATGGTGGGCGGCTCGATGGTATTTCCTCTCATTCCGTTCTACGCGCTCAAGCTGCATGCGTCTCCTCCGGTGATTGGAATGATCATCTCGTCATTCTTTGTCGCGCAATTGATTTCAGCTCCTCTCTGGGGACGCGTTTCCGATCACTACGGACGCCGGCCCGCGCTGCTGGTTGGTCTTACCGCCGCTGCGGCGGCATTTCTGGTTTTTGGTTTTGCGAATTCCATCTGGCTGCTCTTCCTGTGCCGGATTGTGCAGGGTCTTGGCGGCGGCACCACGGGTGTTCTCAACGCGTACATCGGGGATACAGTGCCTCCCGAACATCGGGCGCGATCGCTCGGCTGGCTTTCGGCCGGGACGAATCTGGGGACGATGCTTGGTCCGGTGATCGGATCGTTCGCTACGTACTGGGGGCAGGAAGTGCCGGGCGTTCTCGCCGCGTCGCTCTGCCTTACAAATGCGATCTTTGCCTGGAAGTGGCTTCCGGAATCGAAACAACACCACGGACCGCCGGCGAAGCGCAAACCGGTCTGGCATGGTGTGTGGATGGTGTTAAGAAATCCGGCGGGTACAGTGCAAAGGCTCATCCTGATCTATGCGGTGGGAATGCTGGCATTTTCCACTTTGACCTCCGTACTGGCGCTTTATCTCAGCGCGGAGTTCGGGATCACGGAAAAGACGATCGGATACGTCTTCCTGTATGTCGGGATCTTTTCGGTGCTGATGCGTTCGGCGCTGATTGGTCCAATCGTCGATCGCATCGGGGAAACCTGGTCGATCCGGACTGGCGCGGCGATCCTCATCATCGGCTTGATCGCTTACCCGATTGCACCCAGCCTCTGGTCGCTCGCTTTCATCGTCCCGCTCGTGCCGATTGGCACTTCGCTGCTGTTTCCCGCAACCACCGCCCTGATGTCGCAGGCATCCGCGAAGTCCGAACTGGGCACAACGATGGGCATTGCCCAGACGTTTGCGGGTATTTCCCGGGTCGTCGCTCCAATCATCTCGACCACGCTTTTCCAACGAGTTGGGCATGGAATACCGTTCTATTTCGCCGCCGCGTCCGTAACGCTGGTCAGTCTGTTATCGTTGCAGGTAGGGGCACAGTTCCGGCCGCAGCCTGCCCGTGTGGTAGACTGACGCTGAGTAGAAAATTATTGAGAGGTGAGGTAAATGCCCGTGTCAGTCCCAAATTTTGTGTTCTTTAGAGGCCGCGTCGTACCTTATGCCGACGTGAAGTTCGGCGTTCTGACGCACGCTTTAAACTACGGAACCGCTGTTTTCGGCGGTCTTCGGGCCTATTGGAACGCTGACGAAAAACAGCTCTTCGTGTTCAGGCCAACGGATCATTTCCGCCGCTTTCTGCAGTCTGCGAGCCTGCTATGCATGGATGTGACCTACAAGAACGAAGAGCTGGTAAAGGGACTCACCGAGCTTATTCGCACCGAAGGCTACAAAGAGGACCTCTACGTCCGGCCCCTTGCCTTTGATGCCGACGAGATCATCGGAGTGCGGCTCCATGATCTGCATGCCGAAGTTTCGATCGTCGTGCTTCCGTTCGGCCAATACAACAAGAACGAAGAGAACATGCACGTGACGGTATCCTCGTGGCGCCGCATCGACGACAACACGATTCCCGCTCGAGGAAAGATCGCCGGCGCTTACGTGAACTCCGCCTTCGTGAAGACCGACGCGAATCGCGCGGGTTTCGATGAAGCCATCG
>QHXD01000204.1 GCA_003223895.1 Acidobacteriota bacterium | reverse complement strand
CGATGAACTGGTCCATGTCGCGGCGCAGCTCGTCCAGGGGCCGGAACATCGTCGGAATGAAGAGAGTGGCCGCACCTGCGGTCTTTAGCTGGCGAAGCTGTTCCCGAATCTGATCCGGCGTTCCGGCAAGGCAGATGTCCCGGGCGTCGGCGGCATGGCTTCCCATGCGCCCGGCGATTGTGTCGGCCATGCGGTCGATGTCGTCCTTCTTGTCCGTGATCAGCAGCGCCATGTTGACGGAGCGCACGATGCTTTTGCTGTCGCGTCCGACTTTGAGGCAGTGCTCTTCGAGGATCGCACTCTTGTGAGCGAGCACTTTCGGTCCGCCCCAGACGTTCCAGTGGTCGGCGTGCCTGGCGACGATCCGGAGCGTGACGCGTTCGCCGCCGCCTCCGATCATCAGTTCCGGATGCGGCTTCTGTACGGGTTTGGGATCGAGCGGGGCATCGGAGAGCTGGTAATACCGGCCGGTGAAATTGCTGGGGTGCTGGGTCCACAGCGACCGGATCACCTCGCACGCCTCGTCCAGCCGCTCGAGCCGCTCGCGCATCGTGTAGAAGGGGATGCCGTACGCTTCGTGCTCGTTCCGTTGCCAGCCGGCGCCCACTCCGAGCAGGAGCCGTCCACCCGAGATGATGTCGACCTGGGCTGCCATTTTCGCGACGACGGCGGGATGCCGGTACGTGTTGCCAAGCACGATGGTCCCAACGCGCATCCGGGGGACAAGCGCCGCGAGCGCGGCGAGGGTGCTCCACGATTCGAGCACCGCGCCTTCACGGTCTTGGGTGTTCGGCATGAAATGATCGGATACACAGGCGATGTCCCATCCCGTCGCTTCGAGATGCTGCCAGAGATCCAGCACGCCCGCCCACCTCTGCAGGGTCAGGCTCGTGAACACACCGAAACGCATCTCCAACTTTCCTCGAGTTCCGCGCAGGTCTCGTTCAGGTATCACCATAGACGGGAATTGCGGCGCCGTGAATGACTGTCGCGTCATCGCTGCACAGGAAAAGGATGACGCGAGCGATCTGCTCCGGCCTGGGCCATTGCGCGAAATCCGCCTGGGGGATGGCCCTTCGATTAACGGCAGTGTCGATAATGCTGGGTAGAATCGAGTTCGCTCGGACGCCGGTACCTTTGAGATCCGTTGCAAGCGAGTCCACCATCGCCACGGCGGCCGCTTTGGACGCTGCGTATGCGGCTGCGCCACCTGGATGATCTAACCCCGCTTTCGAAGCGATATTGACGATCGAGCCGTGTTTCTGCCGCAGCATGGCGGGGACGACCGCACGGCACAAGGTATAGCCCGACCATAGATTGACTGCCAGCATCTGATCGAATATTTTTGCGTCCGCCTCCCAGAACTTGATCCCGCCCGCGTAGCCGCCGACCGTATTTACCAGTGCGTCGAGCTGTCCGTGCCTGGCGAGAATGTTTTCAACGAGTTCATGGACGGAGCGTTCGTCGGTCACATCGGTAGGGTATCCCTCCAGCTTCGATGTTCTCTTCAACGCATCGAATTCTTCCTGCTTCCGATAGGTGACAATCACGTTCGCCTCTTCTTCGAGAAACGCGAGCGTGACTGCGCGTCCCAGCCCGCCCGTGCCGCCGGTAACCAGAACCGTCTTCGCAGAGAATCTTCCGGTCATTTGATGAATGTACCTCGTTGCAGTTCGTCGAAAGCCTGCTGAAGTTCTTGTTGTCCTTCTACTCTACTCCTCAATTTGAATTCATACTGTAGAACTGACCTTTATATATACCCATCGAACGGCGAGGACAAATCACGGAACAGTGTTGTTTCCGCGGATGCATCGTGACAAACGCGGGAACAATATGCACGTAGGTTCTGCCGATGCAGCCTCGGGTCTCTCACTGATCACTGTGACTTATTCAAGCTGTTCCTAAGTGCGATAACCTGCGCATCACCGGGATTGAGCTGGACCAATTTCTCCGCATAGGCAATCGCCGACCGAACATCTCCTTTGTCCCGCTGGAATGTAATCAAAGCCAACAAAACGTCTCGATCTGCAGGACGAATGTCGTGAGCTTTCTTCAGAACTGCAATCGCCTTATCCACTTCGCCATACGAGTGAAGCGCTACGCCATAAACGTACGCGAAGCGAATCGTTGCAGGCTGCAACTGAGCAGCCTTCGCGAAAAGAGCAAGTGCTTCCTGTTGAGAAGCAGTTCCCTGCATTATGCGAACGTCATAGGTCATTTTTTCATGCGTCAGAAACGAAGGCCCAGGTCCAGAACGAGACCCCTCATGCCTGCGTCGAAGGTAAATCCGTCCTTCATGTAATCCACGCTCAAGTTGCGATAGCCGATGCTTCCGACGAGACGATCGTTGAACTTCAGTCCAATCCCTCCATACGCCTGCCAATCGATGTGGGCCGCTGCATCAAAGCCGCCAATGTCGGCTTTTGCCGTCACGAATAATCGTTTGGGCAAATCGGAACTGAAGCGCAGGCCTACCACAGGATCCACCCAGCCCCTTGTGTGCTCGATACCGAGACTCTCCGCGCCACGTGCCAGTTGCAGTCCGTTCTTCAGATGCCAGAACCGGATGCCGCCGGTTACATCCAGATCGGTTCCTTCTCTTTTAAGAATCTGATATCCAGCTTCCTGATCGAAGATGAAGGCTTTTGTCGCGACCGATGCGTCAATGAAAGGAGGCCGGGGCGTGCCTTTCTCACCGGAGACGTCGAGGTAGAGAGTATCGGTAAGAATCCGCCACTGGCCCAGGCGCCCCTCGAATGCGCCCATCAGGCCGAAATCCAAATGATCGAGAAGATCGTTGAAGCTCGCGTTTACATTGGCTGTCTGGTTCCGAGCGCCAACGTCCCCCTTCAGCCCAGACAGCCAGACATAGGGAGTGAATTGGTACTTGAACGGTGTATTTTGCGCGTCCGCAGGGATGCTCCAGCCGATGATCAGCGCGCCCAGAAGCACTACCACATATCCTGACCGCATCATTCGTTTATCCTTTGAGTTACTACTGACTCGCTTGCGCCGCAGCCTTCTTCTCCAACTCCTCCTTCAGTCTCTCCAGATTGAAACTCGCGCCCTTTTGCATCGGCGGGAACTCAATGAAGCTCTGAGCTGCTTTCGCCACTTCCTTCTGTACGAAGGCGAAGCGCCAGAACTCGTAAGCAAACCAGTTGTAGTAATTCAACGATCCGCTCAGGCCTGTGCGCTCAAACGGGTCCAGACGGAGGTTGACGAGGATCGGCCAATCGACCTTGACTGTGCCGCCAAGCCAGCCGTTGGGCTGATCGATGAACCGGTACTTGTAGTCGCCGATTCGTACTGCGCCCAGGGTGTTTTCGGCAAAGTAGAAGATCTCGTTGCGCTTTGACGGCCCGCTCCCCATGATCAGATCCGTCTGGTTGTAACCGTCGAGATGGACCTTGTACGAGCGGTCGCCGATTTGCTTGCCCTTCTTGAGTTCCTGGACGATGTTGGGATTGCCGGCTGCTGCGACGAGTGTCGGGAACCAGTCGAGCCCAGACAACGATTCCATTCTCGATCTTCCCTGCCGGAACATGGCCGGGCCAGCGCACCATGGCCGGCGCGCGTAAGCCGCCTTCCATCACTGTCCCTTTGCCTGCGGCGAACGGAGTCTGGCCCCCATCCGGCCAAGTGAAGTTCTCCGCTCCGTTGTCCGTCGAGAAAGCGACTATGGTGTTATCGTCCAGCCCGTTGTCCTTGAGATATTTCATGACGGAACCGACCATGTCATCTAGTTGTGCCATTCCCGCTTCCTGTTCGGACCACCCGTTTTGTGGGGTGCGCAACGTCACGTACTTCTCGGAAAGATGAGTGACGACGTGCATTCGCGTGGGGTTGATCCACAGGATGAAGGGCTTGTCGCTTGCCCTCGCCTTGTCGAGGAACTTGAGCGCGTTGTCGAGAATCTCGTCATCGACCGTCTTCATTCGTTCCGGGCATAGTTCTCCGGCATCTTCGATCTTCTGTTGGCCGATTTTTCCCCAACGTGGTTGGTCGGTGGGATCATCCACGTCGGTGGCCCAACTGTGCACCATGTGTCGAGGCCCGACCGTTTCCTTCGCCGTCGGCGGGTAGTTGCGATGGCAAGGATCTTCCATCGCATCGAGGTGATAGAGATAGCCAAAGAATTCGTCAAAACCATGGACTGTGGGAAGAAACTCGTTGTGGTCTCCCAGATGGTTCTTGCCAAACTGACCTGTGGCGTAGCCCATCGACTTGAGTACCGTTGCAATGGTCGGCGCCTGTGCCGGTAGGCCGAGCGTGGAGCCGGCCTGACCCACCGTGGTGAGGCCGGTACGGATTGGCAGCTCGCCGGTGATGAAGTTCGCGCGGCCTGCAGTGCAACTCGCCTCCGCATAGTAATCGGTGAACCTCATACCCTCGGAAGCGAGCTTGTCCAGATTGGGTGTTTTGCCCGCCATCATGCCCTGATGGTACGCGCCGATATTGAACCAACCGATATCGTCACCCATGATGAAGACGATATTCGGCTTCTTCTGAGCGAATCCGTTAAGGTTGCCAAGGATGACCACTACGATCAGTAACGCCAGGTTCCTCCAGACTGAACATTTGGAGGTGTGAATTGTTTTCATGCGTATTCCTTCTTGAATTTTTCGATGAGCCGGCTTTGGGGCGGACATCTCTCATCTCCGGTGTTAAGGATTGAAGCGGGCCGCGATTGTGCCAATCCGGAGAGTTATTGAAGACCTCGTTCAAAGTTTCGTGAAAAGGACCGGATTTCTACGGCGCGGACTAAGCAGAGATGCGTGACAGTTGAGATTTGGAACAGGGGATGCTCGGAATAGCCTCGAATGACCGAATCGCCCACGTAGCGCCGCAAGTCCCATTAACGGCGACGCGCCACTGCAAGGGCCGCCCTTAGGCAGGGATCTCGTCCAGTCCCCAGTTCTTCAACAGAAAACTTCCCCCATGGACCATTCCGTTGCCTTGCGCGATGGTGACCTTGCGCGAGCGCACGTCCTCCTTGAACTCTGGCCTGGACGAGTCCGCAACTGCGTTGGCCAGCGCCACGCGCAAGTCGAGTTCGGACGCAAACGTGCGCCCCAGCAAGCTCGTGACGATGTCAGCTTTCACGCCGCCGTGCTGAACATGGATGTCGAAGGCCAGGGCCACGCCCAGCTCGGTCTTCAATTGCAGCTTGTTCGCCGTGGCTAGCGCAGGTTGAAAGTAGTCCTTGCGCACGTGCCCGAGTTGCGCCTCCTGCACTTCCGGCATCATTCCAAACACGCGAAAGCAGGATCGCCACGGCTCGGCGAGCCGGGCCTTCGAGGGCGGAATGCTCACCGAGTCGGCAAAGGCCAACTGCTGGTCGAGCGGCAGATCGATCAACCGGAGAAGCTGGGGCGTCGAATCACCGAAAGCGAGTTTGACCAGATCGGGCCTCGCCGCTTGCATCTCGCGCACGATCTTCCCGACTTCGCCGTGCTCCAACGTGAAACCAATGATGCCCCACGTAATCCCGGCCCCGTCGAAGTTCCCCTGGGCCAGCTCAAAGCCGTGACCTTCGAAGGTAGCGGTGAGCCCGAGGACACGCTCGTCGAGCGTGGGCACGGGCAGTTGCGTGATCGCCCCCCAGGTATCCGTGTCGACCAGGCCAGTTTCCGGCATGCTGTGTGTTTTCTGAAAGGCTCCCACAGCGGTTGTGGTTCGCGGGCCGAAGCCTCCGTCGATCGCGTCCCCGGCGAAGCCGAGACCCTTCTGGATCTTCTTGACTGGAGCGCCGTGCGCGCCCTGGGCAAATAATAAACGCGGCATAAGTTCTTAGCCTCCGCTTTTCGCAACACTCAAAAGTCGAATCGATGCCAGAAGCTCGATTCGAGCTTCAGAGACTTTAGCCGAGGGCAAATAGAAGGTCAATCGAGTGCGAGGTTTCTGAAAGCCTCTGGTACACTGAGCCGGTCATGCAGCGCAGTCATTCAATCACATTGTTAGTGTGTCTCGCGTGTGGTCTCTGGGGAAATGGTATCGCTTCGGCTCAGCAGACCATTCCGCAAGAGCGCGAGCAAGCGCGAAAACGAATACGCGCACAACGCATCGATACGCCCCCGGTGCTGGACGGACTCGTCAGTGAGCCGGTCTGGCAGGAGATTGAGCCTGCCAATGGTTTCATCCAGCAGGAGCCGAACGAAGGATCTGTCGCCACGGAAAAAACCGAAGTCCGCTTTGGATATGACAACCGCAACGTGTATATCGGAATCATCTGTTTTGATTCGCAACCGGAGAATATTGTCGTCAGCCAAAATCGCCGCGACGGCAGCCTCACCGATACCGACTCGATTCAGATCTTGCTGGATACTTTTCACGATCGCCAAAACGCCTTTATCTTTGGCACCAGCCCCACCGGAAT
>QHXD01000203.1 GCA_003223895.1 Acidobacteriota bacterium | reverse complement strand
TGAACAACGTGCGTTTTAACTTAGGCGGGTGCGTTGGTCAAGGAACTTCCGACAGCATGCATTGTCGGTAGCACAGCCTCACCAGCTTACCAATACTCCGTGCAGACAAAACCGAAAGAACTCGATCCGAGGATACTTCGGACGATAATATTCCAGACCCTACACTCCTCGCGGGCGTGGGGAGACTTCGCAACGTGTGAAGATTCGGGTGCAATTTATGGGAAGGCGCAAACCTGGTGGGAGATTCTCAGACTCAAAGTGAACAACCATTCGTGGGTGGCCGGGTTTCGCCCTGGCGCCTCTTTTGGATATGGACGGTAATCGGCGCGCAATCATTCGGCGGCGGTTCGGCCACGTTGTACTTGATCCGTCGCGTAGCTGTCGAGCGACACGCATGGCTCACCGACGACGACTTCACGCGCTATTGGGGTATTTGCCAGATCGCGCCGGGCATCAATATTCTGGGACTGGTAATCCTGATCGGCTGGCGGGTTGCTGGCGCGCCCGGGGCGCTGCTCTCGCTGAGTGGGTTGCTGCTGCCAAGCGCGGCGATTACGGTCGCTCTGACGTCGATCTATGCCAGCATCCGCGAAGCGCCGGTCGTGCGCGCGGCGATTGCTGGCGTCGTGCCCGCAACGGTCGGTTTGGGCTTGCTGTTGGCCTTCACCATGGTGCGCCCGCTGCTGAACAGTGCCCGGCGGGAGGGACGCGCGAGCACACTCGTGGCGGTAGTCCTGTTGCTGGTAAGCACGATCGTCGCCGCGCTGGCGCGTACACCGGTTCTTGCCATACTGTGGGGCGCCGGCGCGTTGTCGGCGCTGGCGCAATGGCAACTCGTACCGCGCCAGAGGTGGCCACGATGAGTCATCATCTCTTGCTATTCTGGATCATGTTCAGGGCCGCGCTGCTTTCGACCACCGGTACGGGAAATCTTCCGATTGTTCACCAGGATCTCCTGTCGCGCGGTTGGGCAACCGACCGTCAGTTCGCCGAGTCCCTTGCAATCGGACAGATCAGTCCCGGGCCGACCGGGCTCTGGGTGATCAGCCTGGGCTATTTCGTTGGCGGGTTGCGCGGCGCCGCACTGACGCTGGTTGCGATCGCGCTGCCGCCGCTGCTGGTGTTGGTGCTGGTCCATGGTTTGTACCGCCGCTGGAGCTACCACCCCGCCATTCAGGGATTTGTCCGTGGGTTGGGTTTAGCTGTTGCCGGAGTCTTTGTGATCGTGCTGACCGGCATCATGAACACCGCCGGCTGGAACTCTACCAATCTGATCATTACACTGGGCGCGATTGGCCTCGGTGCAATGCGTCGCGTGCCGGTTTTGGTGGTACTGGTACTGGCGGCGATTGTGGGAATCGCGCTATTTTGATGGGCGGTTAGACGGTAGCCCGCTCCGTTTTTCCCAGAACCGGACTTCCGGGGAGCTGAGAATGGATCGCTAAACACTGCGGCGTTACTCGCGGGTGATGGTCGCAGGACACTGGAAATCACATCGACCAGCGTTTGCACCCTCTGACAAAGTCGGCCCGTCGATTTTGCCACGCTTTGCGGAGCGAAGCTGGCGGAGCGTTCGACATATCCACGAGAGGCGGAGCGAAGCTGGCGAAGGCGCCGACGTATCCACGAGACGTGACGTAAAATCGCCTGCATATCCCAACACATTCTAAAAATTTTTCCCCTATCTAAGTCGTTCGCTTTCTTGAAGTCACTCTGATTTCCGTTCCTCAAATCGCAATTTTATTTCAGCGCTTTTTCATTCTCGCGGTGATTTACACCGTATGGGGGCGAAATTAAACCGAGCCCAAAAGGAGGCGAAAATGATGATGAAACGAAATCCATTGCCCAAAATGCGGATGAGAGGATAGGAAATTCAAGCGGCACCGTGGCTGTGGCGAATGTCGTAGTCGACGTCTTATGTCAACTCGGGTACGCCAGGCCGCGGACATAGCCGGGAACCGGCCGGGAACCGGCCGGGAACCGGGCGGGGAAATTCCTACCTTAAATCCGCCGCGCACCCGCCTGCTGCCACCCAAGTTACATAAGACCGGGACTGTGACGGGAATTTTCTCCGTGCATCCTGCTGCTGCTCGCTCGTCTATGTTGTCCGGCCAGCTTAAATTTCCTATCCGCCCGGACTCCAATTTTACCTGTAGGCGCCGGCTAAGGCCGACGCCTACAGGTTTGCTGTCCTCATGTTCGAGCGAACGCGAAGAGTCAGACTTAGCCGTGGATCGTAATGTTACCGCCGCCAAGGGCCGTCGGTGGATCACTGTCGTCTCCAGCGCCGCGCCCATTGTCATAGACCACAATGCCGGTGGCTTTGTTCCAGATCTTGATTCGGAACTTGTCGACGGTGCCTCCGCCGTTGACCGCTGAATCCGTAGCGGTCAGTATGAAGCCATAATCGCCGGATCCGTTAACGGTCCCCGAGCCCTTGAACTGAGCCTTGGCCCCTGCAACCACGAGCCAGTCGTAGGAGGTGCTTTTGAATATAAACTTGGCCACTTGGAAGTTGAACTCGGTCTTACCGGATGGAGTGGACTGACCCTTTATATATTTCGATTCGAAGCCGAAGGTGGCTTTGCCCGTCATGTTCAGATCTGCAGAATAGGCGCCGGCCGACGAATTGATCCACCCGCCACCGGTTACAAATCCGTCACTAGTATCGAAGATGATCACAAATTGGAAGCTGGAAGCCGCAGAAAGGCCTCCGTTATCGGTGACCTGCGTGCATGCCCCACTGCCGCTCGAGTCGGTTACTACTCCGGGACCGACGATCCCGTCGCCCCAGCTTAACGAGCAGGTGTGGGTATCTGAAGCATTCGCATCGGTGAAGTTCGCAGTGATAGTTACGCCAGAACCGAGAGGCACCGGAGCCACCGGGCCAATCACGCTCGTTATGACGGGAGCAACGTTGCTGATGTTGACGGTGGGTTGAAACTTCAGAGACACGATGCCAACAGGATTGACCAGAAAATTGAGCGTCGCCGGTTGGTCTTTGCCGGTAAGTGGGGTTGGCCCGATGAACGTTCCGGCCGGATTCAGACGGTAGATCCCTTGCAAGATTTCATCAACAACGAGGATGTTCTTACTCGCCTCGGTGGTTATGCCAAATGGCAACGCCCATCCTACAGGTGGGTTGGCCGACACAGTAACCTGGCCCCCTCCGAATAAATTCATAAGATCCACACGGAAGATCCCTGGGTTTGAGCATCCGTACCCAGAATGTGAAAACACCGTCGCGAGGATGTCACCGGAGGCCTCTACTGTGATCCCCATTGGACAATTAAAGGGTGCGCTCTGGACCACGTCCGGAAATGCGGATGTGGGTCCCCAGACTACATGCTGGTTCAAGGTGACGGGGTCTATGCGAATGATGGCGCCAGTGCCGAATGAGCTCATGTCGCTCACGAGGATGCTCGTATCGAGAGGATCGATAGCCACACCGTAGGGGTGGACGATATTATTCGCAACACCTTGTGCGGGTGCGATAACGGTTTGTGCTCCGGTTGTCTTATCAATGCGAAGGATCCTTCCCGCCGGAAGATTCACGCCCTTGTCGAAATTAAGACCGCTATCCGCAACAATAAAGTTCCCGTTGGCATCGCGTGCGATACCGAAGAAGTCGTTCGATGGGCCGGCCCCTGTCGGGAGGAGGGTTTGTCCTCCCGTCGAAGGATCCACACGGATAATGCCATTGACTCTATCGGCAACAACGAGCATGCCATTGCTCTCTACCACTACACCGACGGACTCCGTCAATAAACTACCTTGGGAGATAAGAGTCTGAGCTCCGGTCTCGGCGTTTATGAGGAAAAGTGCGCCTTCCCCAGTACTGCCGCCCGGACTATTTCGACCCGCGCTAGGATCAGCGATTACGATGTCGCCTTGGCAAAGATAAGCTGATGCCCCATTCGGACATGTTCTAAGTGGTAGGCCCTGCGCCCACACAGCAGGTGATGCGAGGGTAAACATTATGAGCACCACAGCCAGCGCACACAAACCGACTGCTAGGCCTGACGGCTGAGCAAATGTCGTGGCGGGACTCTTGACGATAACCTTGATCTCATTCCTGTTCATTGGATATTTCCTCTTTTGCGGTTGTGGGGTTTCAACGGCTAGTGCGTTCAGGGGGGCTTAATCCTTGCCCAGTGGCAAGCACGACGTTGTGCCAGCCATGGCAGGTGGGACTCCAAAGAAAGGAAATCAAAACAAGTTGTTGAGAAGATGAAGGCTTATTCGAGTAGTCAATTGGCTACGAGTATCATTCCACAATCGCAGTGTGGCCTCCCCTACCATAAATCAGAGAAGTCTCGTGCCATCTCGTGCCATAATGACAGCCCTCTCGTGCCACTTTCTCTGAGTAGCGTCGTGTCTAAGCTCCCCAGAGCCTGAACATCATCAGCGCTTCGTCGCGCGTGGCCTTAGGCGTGTTCTGTCGCGTGGGCCAATCGCGACGTTGCCGTGGAGATTAAAACCAGCAATCGCGGCACATCGGGGGCTGGACATGGCTTCGAGGCTGTCGCCATCGATCCGGTCTCCTCCAAAGGTCGCGACGCGGTTTCCGGCGTTAGGCCCTGAGGCAATTCTTCCGCGCACGGCGGAGGCGTAGAGGGCCGCCAGGCCCGGATCGTTTTCCACAAACGTATCGGCTTCATCCTCGAGGCCCCGCCGCTCGATCATGCGGTGCACGCGGCCGGCAATGAGCGTCACCGCTTCGAGCACGTCCTCATCTTCCGGCGGCGGCAGTTCGTGAAATTCAGGCGCTCCATCCGGACCGGCGGCATACACGCCATCCAATCCGACTCAAGTGGAAGTGAATGTTCAAGCCGAGCGCCGAATTGAAGCGTTGCACGAACGTCACGGCGCCGCACTGCGATCGCTTCAATCCCAGCAATTCCCGGGCTCGGCGGCTCAGTTCGCTGAAGACGGCGCGCACGAAGATGTTCAAGATGTCCGTCAATCTTGTCGGTCATCTCAATGGTCGATGCCAAAGTATATGTGGAAGCAAATGTGGGCGTTCCTGGGTTCCGACTTTCGCCCCCGGTGTCGCGGTGCGGTAGCATAGTCGCGTCCAACTTCCAATGAAACTGCCGGAGTCATTCAAGCAAAACGTAATTAGTGCGTTCCCAAAAGGACGCGCTTGGTTGGAATCGCTTCCTACATTGCTGGGCGAATGTCAGGACCGATGGAAGCTGTCAGTCGGGCCACCCTTCGATCTTTCATTCAATTACGTAGCACCTGGCAGCACGGAGGATGGCCGTGCGATAGTTCTTAAGCTCGGTGTACCCAACCCAGAATTCATCTCGGAAATCGAGGCATTGCTGTTCTATGCAGGCCAAGGCGCTGTTCGCTTGCTGGATGCGGACGCAGAAAAAGGGATCTTGCTGATGGATCGGATCACACCTGGAGACGCGCTTACCTCAGTCCTGAACGACGAGGACGCTACGCGCATCGCCGCCCAGACTATGCGGAAATTGTGGCGACCGTTGCCCCCGGATAGCCGGTTTCCAACTGTCAAGAAGCGGGCCGCTGGCCTGAAAAGACCCAGAAAACGATTTGATGGTGGCTCCGGACCCTTTCCGGCTCAATTGGTAGATATCGCCGAGCACCTCTTCGTTGATCTCCTTTCTTCTGCCTCGTCGCCGCCAGTCCTTTTGCACGGCGATTTACATCATTCCAATATCCTGTTGGCCCATATAGCTCGATGTGTGGTCGTCCTCAATGTGCAAGTGTTAGAGGAACGGCCGTGTCGAGTGTCATATTAGACAAGCGACAACTCGATGAAACGCACATGCCTGGGAGTTTTGCTCGTGCGTCGTTGATCTCGATTTGGGATAATCCCGGTCGCGGAGGAGACCGACTCATGCATAAGACCATCGTTGCTGCAGCCGCAGTGCTGCTCACAGGTGCCGGCGTGTGCCTGGCGCAACCGCCCGGCATCACTCGCGATATGATCGAGCGGGCGTTGCCTGTCGAAGGCGCGCCGCTCGCGGAGCCTGGACCGTACAAGGTCACGTCCGAAGGCGCGTTCGGCTCGCCCGGCCATCTCGTCTTTCGCCCGACGACGCTTGACGCGTTTCCGAAGAAGGACACGTTGCCCGTGATGGTGTGGGGCAACGGCGGTTGTGCGATCGACAGCACGCGCTACTCGGGCTTTCTGACGACGATCGCCTCGCACGGCTTCCTGGTGTTGGGCACGGCCGCTCAGGAAGGCGCGGCGCGGCGACAGGCGACCGCAGACGACTTGCGCGCCGCGATCGACTGGGCCGAGAAAGAAAATGCACGAACCGGCTCGCCGTTGAAAGGCAAGATCGCCATGGACAAAGTTGCGGTCATGGGCCAGTCGTGCGGAGGATTTCTCTCGGTCGCGCTGGGCGCCGATCCGCGCGTCAAGACGATCGGCGTGTTCAATTCAGGCGTGCAGAAAGCGACGCCCGGCGCTCCGCCGTCGCCGTTTCCCACTTCGGACGCGCTGCCCAAATTGCACGGGCCCGTGCTGCTCATCAACGGCCACGAACCCGACTTCATGATGGCGCAGTCGGCAGCGACGTTCGACATGATCGACCACGTGCCAGCGTTCTACGGCGCCCGGCACAACGCCGGCCACACCGCGACTGTCTTTCATCCTGGCGGCGGCGAGTTCGCCAATGTCGCGTCGAACTGGCTCAGGTGGACGTTCAAAAGCGACAAAAAAGCCGGCGCGATGTTCGTCGGCAAGAACTGCAGCCTCTGCACGAATTCGAATTGGGACGTGCGATCGAAACGGATCAAGGAATGAAATCGCAAATCGCTCTCGCGGTAGTCGTCGGCTGCGCGGCAGCTGTTGTCTTCGCGCAGAGTCCGTCGTCTTCGTTCCCTCGCGGCAGCAGCATGCAGAGCTGGCAGAATCCCGGACTGAAGAACGTGCTCGCGAAGTGCAAGAATCCGCCGCAGCCCTTCTCGATTGCCGGCGCCGGCCAGTCGGCGGACGCGAACGCGGCGCCGCCGGATCCGGTCCTTCCAGCCACGGCCGGTAAAGCCGTGCGAGGCGCCACCGTGACGGCCGTGCCCGTGATTTCATGATGGCGGCAGGCGCGCAGTCGGCTCACCGGCCACGAGTACCGCAGACGATCACGGCGTCTATGAATTGATCCTGTCTGTCGGTCAATATCTCCTGGCCACAATGAATGTAAACGTCACTTGAACGTATAACCGCGATCTCGTAATGTGACCGCAATCTTGTTCTGTTCGAAGTGTGACTGCCTTGTTTTACCGGCGCCGGCGGCGCCTGGAATGATTGGATGGAGGCGGCTTGCGTTGCTGTGATTCCTCGCGTGGTGAGGCTGGCTGTACGACAGGCGCGTGCAGTGTCTGCTGGTAATAATCGTCCAACAGCATCGCGACGATTGCGGACTCATCTTCATTCTCAGCCAGGCTGGAGCCCAGACGCACAAAACGCGCGCTGCGTTCCTTCTGCAGGTTGTCGCGTTGGCGAAGCCGGGCTTCGAGTAGGGCAGTGACACGCTCTGTGACGATCTGCTCCACGTCAGCATCCGTAGGCAGCGGCCGTTCCTGCATGTCGATCGAATACCGTTTTGCGATCTGCCGGAGACCCAAGGCCTCCAGCTCAGTCACCAACGACATGGCGACACCGACCGCACCGGCGCGGCCAGTGCGTCCTGCCCGATGAATGTAGCCCTCGTGATCCTCGGGGAGTTCGTACTGAATGACGTGAGAGAGTTCGGGAACGTCAATCCCGCGTGCAGCGACATCTGTGGCTACAAGAAACCGAAGAGTGCCGCGGCGGACGCGCTCGAGTACCTTTTCTCGAGTATTCTGGGAGAGATCTGCAGTCAACTCATCCGCATCGTATCCAAACCGCTGCAGCACGACGCTCAGATAGTGAACCCGCTGCTTCGTGTTGCAAAAGATGATGGCAGAAGCGGGATTTTCCATTTCGAAGATGCGAACCAGCGCGCGGTCTTTGTCCATCCCGGGCGTCGTGTAGAAGATGTGCTCGGTATTCGCGGCATGGACGTGATCGCTGCTGAGCGAAATGAACTCCGGTTCGCGAATGAATTCGTGAGCCAAGTGAAGCACGTAAGTCGGAAATGTCGCCGAAAACATGCAGGCATTGATTGCGCGGCGCGGGAGATAACGCTGGATCTCTTTCATGTCCGGCAAAAAACCCATGGACAGCATGCGATCGGCTTCATCGAAGATAAGCATCCGAATATGATCCAGGACCAGGACGCCTTTCAGCAGATGATCCAGCACTCGGCCGGGCGTGCCGACCACGACATGTGCGCCTTTCCTTAGCGCACTCATTTGCGGTCCATAGCCGGTCCCGCCGTACACAGCGACACTTTCGATGCCGGAACCGCCGAACATCGTGCTGGCATGCTGCCAAACCTGCCGCGCCAGTTCGCGCGTCGGGACGAGGATCAGCGCCTGGACATGATGCTGTGCAGGTTCGAGACGCTCAAGCATCGGCAAAACAAAGGCACCCGTTTTGCCGCTGCCGGTGCGCGCCTGAATCATCATGCCGCGTCCCGCCAATAGGTATGGGATCGACCGCGCCTGAACGGGCGTGAGTGTCTTCCATCCCGCCAGCGCGGCGGCCGAGCGCATGCGTTCGGGCAATTGTTCGAGGGTGACGTCGGGCAGTTGATTGTCTGGTTCAGTGCTCATTTGCTGTGGAAATGACTGGCACCGGGGCGATACCGGTCCGCGAACAGCGTATCTTAGATTCTCAGGACTCACCAAGGGTCTCGGAATCCCGGGTGCCGACGACTTGTCCTTAATACCTTAGCTCGTAATGTGACCGCAATTCCGTTTCAGAATTCCCGTATGCTCACTCCGAGTTCTTCCGCCATTTCCGAATTGAGCCGATCACGTCGTACCTCATAATGCCGTTCTATGAAACATCTGTTTTTGGGAAGGCCGAAGCGCTGTAAAGGAAATTTAACCAAGATAAAATCTGCTATCTTGAATAGAAAATGGCCAACGAACAGCAGGTTGAGATCCTGAAATCTGGCGTCATGAACTGGAACAATTGGTGCCGAACGAATCCAGGCGTGCGGGTGGACTTGAGCGGTGCCGACTTCGGCGGCGCCGACCTGAACTCAGCCTTACTAACGGAGGCCAACCTGAGAGGGGCTTACCTGATGGAGGCCGATATGAGCGAGGCCGAATTGCAGGGGGCGGATTTGTATCTAG
>QHXD01000202.1:6678-18924 GCA_003223895.1 Acidobacteriota bacterium | reverse complement strand
ATCACCACACGATTCGGGCAACCCGCGCGGTGATCGAAGAATTCTCGCGAGTGATCCTCGAAGAGATGGACTTCCACCACGAGGCGGACAATGTCGAACGTTTCGGCGACAACTATCGCGGCAGTGACTTCGTCATCATCCCGAAGGTTTATCGTGAGGTCACCACCACGCGCGTTCTGGTGATGCAGTTCTTCGAAGGCTTCCGTGTCACAGAAGTCGACGAGATCGTCCGGCACAACATCGACACGCGCAAGATGATCGAGAATCTCATCGAGTTTTATGGCGAGCAACTCCTGGTTCACGGGTTCTTCCATGCCGACCCTCACCCCGGCAACATCCTGATCCGGCCGGATGCCCGAATCGTTCTTCTCGATTACGGGGTTGTCGTGGAAATTACGCCAGAATTCAAGCAGGACCTCGTTCGCCTGATCATCGCCGCCGTGCGCGGCAATGTGGACGACCTGATCGATGTCGCCTACAAGCTCGATCTGATCGAGCCCGACGTCAGCCCGACGATGGTCAAAGAAGCCGCGCAGGCGATCATCTCGATTCACCTCGACAGGAGTCTCACGCAGCGGCAGATTCAGGAAATCTCGATCCATATCCTCAGCACGTTTTATCGATTTCCGTTGCGGCTCCCCTCGAACGCGGTTTACATCCTTCGCACGGGCGGATTGCTCGAAGGTATCGGGCTCGCGTACGACCCGCGCTTCAACAGCATGAGCACGGCAATCCCGATCTACAAAAACATTCTCGAGCGTTCCCTCGGTCCGGCCGGCTGGCCCACGCTCAAGGATCGCGTCGTAAAGGAGGGCACGGCAGTCTACACACTGCTCAAGGATATGGAGTCCTTCTTCGCCCGGGCCGGCCGGGACCAGGTTCGTATTCGCATTCATCCGGCGGACGTCGATGGCCTGGAGAAGTTCCTTTCACACCTGTTCCGGCGTGTCGTGATGACAATCTCGGGCGTGGGACTTGCGATCGTTTCCAGCATCCTTTATCTCCGTCTTGGAAGCGTTCTTCTGCTGTTGATCGGGCTTTTCTTCAGCTTCTGGCTGGTGGCGCTCGTGTTCTTATTGCCAAATCCACAAAGGTACCCCTTTCGGGTACGACGAGCGCGAAAGGCAGGGAGAATGCCGTGAACCCCGCGTTTCTTGCTACAATTATCAGAAGGGAGAACACTATGGCCGAAGAAGCAAGAGAGCAGGAAACTAGATTCTCCGATCAGATGTGGGATTGGCGAAATACCGTTACGGACAGGTTCCTTGGCCTGTTTCCGCGCCGGACAGCCGAACATCTGGTAAATGCGCAGAAAGAAGGGCTTCTCGCGATACGCTCGTTGCTCGATCGTGGGATCGAGGTATTGGAGGGCGATCTACGGCGTGTGTCGGAACGACCCTCGCGCCAATAATCCAAAACAATAATGTCCGAAAAGAAAATGCCGAAGGTGGGGTTTGTCAGTCTGGGCTGCCCCAAGAACCTTGTCGACAGCGAAGTCATGCTCGGTACGCTCGCCGGCCAGGGGTACTCGATTACTCCGCACAAAGAGGATGCCGACATCATCGTCGTCAACACGTGCGGGTTTATCGACAGCGCCAAGAAGGAATCGATCGATACGATTCTCGAGATGGCGGAACTGAAAACGCAGGGCAACTGCAAGAAGCTCGTGGTTGCAGGTTGCCTGGCGGAACGCTACCGCGCGGAAATCCAGAAGGAAATTCCGGAGATCGATTTCATCTTTGGTCCCGACGAGCTGGGACGGGTGCTCGAGGCCGTGCAATTGGACTCGTCAGCCGTGGTGCCGGACGTGTCGATTGACGCGTTGTACACATCGAAGGAAGTCCCGACGATTCCGCGAATCCTCACAACGCCCTCATACATGGCCTACCTCAAGATCTCCGAGGGCTGCGACCACGTTTGCTCGTTCTGCGCGATTCCGGGATTCCGCGGCCGGTTCAGGAGCCGTAGCGTCCCCGATCTTGTTGCCGAATCGAGACGGCTGGCCGAACAGGGAGTCCGTGAGCTCGTCATCGTTTCCCAGGACACGATGGCATACGGAAGAGACATCGGACTTCCCGATGGAATTACGGCACTGTTGCGTGAACTTGTGAGGATCGACGGCTTGCAGTGGGTCCGTTTCCTTTACTGCTATCCCAACATGGTTTCCGACGACCTTGTCCGGCTGGTCGCCGAAGAGGACCGCCTGTGCAAGTACTTCGACATTCCCTACCAGCACGCGAGCCGGAATGTTCTCGATCGCATGCGGCGCGGCGGTAATCGCAGCATGTTCGAGCGGCAGATCGACGCGATACGCAGATTGATGCCGGGCGCGGGCCTGCGCACATCCTTTATTGTAGGTTTCCCGGGTGAAACCGAAGGCGACTTCAACGAAGTGCTCACGTTCGTCAACAATGTTCAGTTCGATAACGTCGGCGTCTTTCTCTACTCCGACGAGGAAGGCACCGGCGCCTTCGACCTCGACAGCAAAGTCCTTCGGCGCGTGGCTGCGCGAAGACGCAATCAACTCATGAAGCAGCAGGCGAAGCTCTCAACGAAGAAACTCCGTTCGATGATCGGACGTACGCTGGAGGTTCTACTGGAGGGCCGCTCGGATGAATCGGACCTCCTCCTCCAGGGCCGTATGGAAACTCAGGCGCCTGAAATCGACGGCCACGTTCTCATTAACGACACCGGCGACATTGAACCTGTCACGGGCGAGTTTTACAAGGTCGAGATTACGGATAGTCTGGAATACGATTTAATCGGGAAAATGGGGTCGTAGGCGCCGGCTTTAGCCGGCGCGGGCGACGGGCTAAAGCCGGCGCCTACGACCCCATTTTCCCGACTATACATATGAAGTGCCCAACTTGTAAAAAGGAGACCCAATACGAAAACAACCCCTATCGGCCGTTTTGCAGCGAGCGCTGCAAACTGATTGATCTCGGCGAGTGGGCAGGCGAAAAAATCCGAATACCCACGAAGGAAACACCTCCGGAAGAAGTCCACACATCCGATGGAAATCGTGAAGACGAAGACTGAAGGTCTCACCGTTGCCGACCGGCTGGCAATTGCCGTCGCAACCGCTGTTGGCGCGGGTTTCGCGCCGAAAGCGCCCGGCACGGCAGGTTCGCTGGTTGGCGTCTTGTTGTATCTCAGCATTGAAGGGCTGGGCGCGGGCGCGTATTATCCGCATGCTATAATTTTGCTCCTCGTTGTTGGCATCTGGGCATCGTCGCGGGTCGAGCACCTTTACGGACATGATTCTCAGCACATCGTGATCGACGAAGTTGTGGGACAGATGATCACGTTCGCTCCGGCGGTCGGAAGGTTTCATCTTTCGGCACTGTATATCGCGATAGGATTTGGGCTCTTTCGCTTGTTCGACATCCTGAAGCCCTTTCCGGTCCGACGGCTCGAAGGACTCAGGGGCGGAATTGGTGTGGTTGCAGACGATGTCGGTGCAGGACTTTATGCGATGCTCGTGCTGGCGTTGATTCGATACGGATTCAGTAAGTGAAAGACATCACCATCAAGAACGTCATGCCCAAGGCTGCGCTTCCCGGCGGCGAGGTGATCATCGAATACTCCGGCCTGGAACTTGCCGGAACTTCGCAGCCGGAAGTTCGTTTCGGCGATTTCAACGCCCAGGTGACGATGGCGTCGAACGACCACATCATCGCGAAAGTGCCGGAATCGTCCGCGGAAACGGGAACGTCCGATCTGATTGTCTCCACGAATGGCCGCACAAGCCGTCCGTTTCCCTACGAAGTTGGGAAAAAGCTGGCCTCGAATCTCCATCCGGTTGCAAATCCTGCAATCGACACCGAAGGCAACATCTATGCCAGCTACAGCGGGCGCCGCGGGCAGAAAACTCCGGTCTCGATATATAAGGTGACTTCGAAGGGCGCCGTCACACCGTTTGTGACCGACATCATGAACGCCACGGGTCTGACGTTCAGCCTGACGGGCGAGTTGTTTGTTTCGAGCCGTTTCGAGGGAAATATTTACAAGGTCGATTCGGCAGGCCACACCGAACTGTTCACCGAAGGCATGGGTATCGCGACGGGAATGGCGTTCGATCGCGATGGCAACCTTTATGTCGGCGACCGCAGCGGCAGTATTTTCAAGATCAGCGCCAGCAAAGAAATTTTCGTATTCGCCACGCTCGAGCCGAGCATGGCAGCTTATCACCTTGCGTTCGGGTTCGACGATTACTTGTACGTCACAGGTCCCACAACATCGAGCTTCGACTCGATCTATCGAATCTCCCCCAGCGGCCAGGTCGATCGGTTCTTCACCGGTCTCGGCCGGCCACAGGGTCTTGCATTCGATATCGAGGGAAGTCTGTATGCGGTCGCTTCGTACCGCGGGCGCCGGGGCATTTTCCGGCTCCGCGATCCGAAGAACCCCGAGTTGTTCGTAGCAGGGCTCAGCCTGGTAGGACTGGCTTTCGATATGCACGAAAACCTGATGGTGGTGGACTCGGGATCGCTCTATCGTGTCCGCCTCGGCATCATGGGAAAACCGTTGCCATAATCATGCTGTCCGCAGAAATCATCGCTATCGGTTCGGAACTTCTGACGCCGCGCTTCAAGGATACGAACTCGTTCTATCTCACGGAGCAGCTCAACAGCATCGGAATTCCCGTGGTGATGAAGACGATCGTCGGAGACGACGAAAGTTACCTCGAACACGCCGTTCGCGGATCGCTGGACCGCACACCGATCCTTATTACGATCGGTGGACTCGGGCCCACCGAGGACGATGTCACCAGGAAGGTCGTCGCGCGCGTGTTGCAGCGCCAACTGGTGCTCAACGACGAAATCGTCGCCCGGCTCCAGCGCCGATTCAAAGCGCGCGGTGTGGAGATGCCGGCCAACAACGCCCGCCAGGCGCTGGTACCGACCGGTGCGGACATCCTGGAAAACAACCACGGCACAGCCCCTGGGTTGTGGATTTCAATTGAGCGAAATCACGTCATCCTGCTCCCGGGACCTCCTTCGGAGCTCAAGCCGATGTTCGAGGCTTCCTGCCTCCCTCGGCTGCACGAGATGGCCGGAGGCGTCGCGCTCGCGCGATGCGTTTTTCGAACCGCATGCCTCCCGGAATCCACGCTCGACGCGCGGATCGCACCCATCTATACCAGGTACAAAAACATCGAGACGACACTTCTCGCCAAGCCGGGCCAGGTTGACGTGCGCCTGACCGCTCGCGGCAAAAACAAAGAGGAAGCCGAAAAGCTGGTGCATGAGCTTGGCGATCTGATCGATCATGAGCTGGACGAATTCATTTTTGCGCGGTCGGAAGAATCTCTCGAGGAAGTCGTGGGCATGTATCTCGTCATGAAAGGTACAACGATCTCCGTCGCCGAATCATGCACCGGCGGCATGGTCGCCCAGCGTCTCACGAGTGTGCCGGGCAGCTCGCGCTACTTCATGTCCGGTGTTGTTTGTTACACCAACGAATCAAAGATGGAACTGACCGGTATTCCGCCGCTCCTCATCGAAATGCAGGGAGCGGTCAGTGCCGAAGTAGCACGTGGTCTGGCCGAAGGTATTCGCGCGCGCGCGGGCACGACGGTCGGTGTGGGCGTTACGGGCATTGCCGGCCCGACCGGCGGTTCGGCCGAAAAGCCCGTCGGTACGGTACACATCGCCGTAGCCACTCCCGGTGGAACCGAACACCGGCAATTTCTTTATCCCGGGGACAGGGAACGGGTCCGCTGGCAAGCTTCGCAAGCCGCTCTGGACATGGTGCGGCGCGAGGCGCTCGGCGACGTGCAGCGCGCGCTACGGCCCGTTTCCGATACTGCGCGATGGGTTGCCCCGGAATCGATCCACATCACGCTGAAATTTATCGGTGAGGTGCGGGAGAAGCGCATTGACGATATCCATGAGGTGCTCGGCGGCCTTGCCTGGAAGCCGTTCACGGTCAAAGTTCAGGGCGTCGGATTCTTCCCGGGAACGCGATCCCCTCGAATCTTCTGGGCCGGCATGGAGGCGCCTACGATGGAAGGACTTGCCGAACGGTTGGATACGCGGCTGGAGCGCCTCGGTTTCGAGAAAGAAAGGCGCAAGTTTCGCGCGCACATCACGCTGGCCCGTGCTCGTGATACTCGCATGGACTCTTCGCTGGTCGCCGCTGCATCCGAATATAACGAATACGAGTTCGGTTCGTTCCT
The DNA here is from genome assembly GCA_003223895.1 of Acidobacteriota bacterium. GTDB lineage: Bacteria > Acidobacteriota > Terriglobia > 20CM-2-55-15 > 20CM-2-55-15 > 20CM-2-55-15. Next base: position 12,743 of record QHXD01000202.1, on the reverse strand, counting down.
GGTTGACCGCATCTTCCTCTTCAAAAGCAGCCTGAAACCAACGGGCGCCGTATACGAAAAATTGAGAGAATATTTACTGTAGGGGCGCTCTATGAGCGCCCACGGCGGTCATAGACCGCCGCTACAGTTGCAACCCCTTATGAGTTTCCCGATCGCAATTATCGGCGCCGGTGGCTGGGGTACCGCCCTCGCGATCACGATGGCGCGCGCCGAACGTGAAGTACGGCTTTGGGCGTACGAGTCGTACCTCGTCGAGACGATTCTGGCAACGCGGGAGAACCCGATTTACCTGCCGTCGGCCCGCGTTCCGGAGTCGGTGCACGTGAGCAATACGATGAAAGAGGTCCTCCAGGGAGCGAGGATAGTGATCATCGCCGTACCGTCGCACGTGTACAGGCCCGTCGTTTCACAGATGATGCCGCTGCTCGATGCCGAGATGCACTTCGTGAGCGCCGCGAAAGGCATCGAAAACGACACGCTGATGCGAATGTCTGAAGTCGTGGTGGATGTGTTGAAGCCAGCATTCATGCCGCAGGTCGCTGCGATCTCCGGACCGACGTTTGCACCGGAGGTTGCGCGAGGCGAGCCCACTGCCCTGGTTGTCGCGTCGCCGGACGAGAGGTTGCGCTTATTCCTCCAGAAAGAATTGTCGGCGCCGCGATTTCGGCTGTACACCAATTCGGATTTGATTGGAGTGGAGATCGGCGCCGCCGTAAAAAACATCATCGCGATTGCCGCCGGCGTGGCGGAAGGTCTGGGCCTCGGCTCCAACCCGGCTGCGGCGCTGATTACCCGCGGTCTCGCCGAGATCATGCGGCTCGTGGAAGCCTGCGGCGGGCGCCGCGAGACGCTGGCGGGACTGGCCGGACTAGGCGATCTGGTTCTCACGTGCTATGGAAGCCTCAGCCGGAATCACCGGGTCGGGATCGCCCTCGGGCAAGGCAAAAATATCGACGAAATCGTTTCGAACATGCGTATGGTCGCTGAGGGCGTGAAGACGGCGAAGGCCACCGTTGCCCTTGCTCGAAAGCTCGAAGTGGAAATGCCAATCGCTGAGAAAATGTATTCGGTCCTTTATGAGGGCTTGAACCCTCGGGCCGCGATCGACGACCTGATGGATAGAAATTTGAGAGAGGAGTAACTGAACGTGAGGAGCTGTAAAAACATTAGCCGCGAATGACGCTAATTACGCCAAATGGGCGCATCAAAGGATTCTTGACGCGCCCATTTGGCGTAATTCGCGCCATTCGCGGCTAATGCCTTGCGGCTCCTGGACAACAACCCTATGGAATTCATAACATTATTCGGAACGCCCAAGCGGGAACCCACCGTATTCGAGAAGATCAAGGAAGCCGTCAAGCAGACGAAGGAGAACTTTACCGAGCAGATCCAGGATCTGGTTCAGGGCGAGAAAGAAATCAACGCCGGCATGCTCGAGGAGTTGGAAGCGATCATGATCGGTGCGGACATCGGCGTAACAACCACCAACGATATCCTGAAATCGATTCGCGACCAGGTCTCGCGCAGGACACTCCAGGATCCCAAGCAGCTCCGGGACGCAATCAAGGAAGAACTGCGGAAGATCCTCAAGGTCAATTACACGCCACCCACCGAGGTGGCCGAAGGCAATCCGTTCGTGATCCTGATGGTCGGCGTGAATGGCGTGGGTAAGACGACTACCATAGGCAAGCTTGCGCAACGGTTCAAGCGGGATGGGAAGAGTGTGATGCTCTGCGCCGCCGACACGTTCCGCGCGGCTGCCGTTGAGCAACTCGAAATCTGGGCGACTCGCGCCGATGTGCCGCTGATTAAGCAGAAGGCAGGCGCAGACCCGTCGGCTGTACTATTCGATGCACTGCAATCCGCAAGGGCTCGCAAAATCGATTACGTGATCGTGGATACGGCCGGCAGGTTGCACACGAAAAATAACCTGATGGCGGAGCTGGAAAAGATGACGCGCATCGCGAAACGGGAAATACCCAGCGCGCCTCACGAGGTATTGCTCGTGCTGGATGCAACCACCGGTCAGAACGGGCTCCAGCAAGCCCGCGAGTTCACCAGGAGCGCCGGTGTTACCGGACTGGTCCTGACGAAACTCGATGGCACCGCGAAGGGTGGCGTCGTCACGGCTATCGCCAAAGACCTGAAGATTCCCATTCGCTTCGTCGGCGTCGGCGAAAAACTCGACGACCTCATTGAATTCTCCGCCGACGATTTCGTGGAATCCTTGTTCGCTGCATGAAGAAGAACAACAAGTTTGACAAGATGATGAGGCGAGGGTGTTCCCCTCCTGGAACAGGAGGGGAGGCTGCGCCATTAAGAAAATTTCGCGAAGCCACCTTTGAACGCGCAGACGGGGTGCGTCAGTTCGGGAGAATGTTTCACGACTGATGTTTCACGACTGACCACCCCGGCCGCGCCTTCAAAGGAGGCTTCGCGGCATTTTTTTTGATGGCGCGTCCACCCCTCCTGTCCCAGGAGGGGAACACCCTTACCTGTTTCTCCTCGTCATAACATGGACGACATAACCTATATCCGCCGGACGCTGGAGCTCGCTGAGCAGGGAGCGGGACTCACGAGTCCAGGCGCGATGGTCGGGGCCGTAGTCGTCAAAAACGGGGAAATCATCGGTGAGGGTTTCTACACCTACGATGGCCTGTACCATGCCGAGGTTCTTGCATTAGGCGAGGCCGAACAGGATGCACGGGGGGCGACAGTTTACACATCGCTCGAACCGTGTTCGCACCACGGCCGGACTCCCCCCTGCGTGAAAGCCCTGATCGGGGCGGGAGTCGCACGCGTCGTTACCGCCATGCAAGATCCCAATCCCGAGGTGAACGGCGCCGGGCTCAAAATGCTGCGTGAGGCCGGCATTCAGGTCGAGTCCGGAATCCTCGAAGAGGAAGCACGGCGTCTCAACGAAGCGTTCATTACTTACAAGACCAGAAATCGGCCATTCGGAATTCTCAAGCTCGCGATGACCCTCGACGGAAAGATCGCCACACGCAAGGGCGAATCCCGATGGATCACTTCCGAGGAGTCCCGCGCCGCCGCTCACCGGCTCCGGCACCGGTGCGACGCCGTTATAACCGGCAGCGGTACGTTCCTTGCCGACAAACCCCAGCTCACGGACCGCAGCGGTCTCCCACGCCGGCGGCCGCTTCTCCGAATTGTCCTGGATCGCCGCAATCGCATACAGGATTTCGACGGCGGCATGCTCTTCCGTGACAGCCTCGAGGCGCTTGTCAGGGAGCTCTACAGCCGAGAAATCCAAAGTTTTCTTCTGGAATGCGGGCCAGACCTGGCTTTCAACGCCCTCCGAGCCGGAATCATTGATAAACTAGTGGTCTTCGTGGCGCCCAAAATTCTCGGTGGCCGTGAAATTCCCGCGATTGGCGGTGAAGGCATGGACAAGTTATCCGAGGCGATCGCTCTGGAAGGCTGGACGATCCAGACGGCGGGGCCGGACGTCATGCTGACCGCGTATGTTCACAGGGATCATTGAAGAAATTGGTGAAGTCATCGAGATCAGCGATAGCGGGGAGTTCCGCACGATTCGGGTGCGGGGCCGGGACGTCATGAGCGATCTCCGTGCCGGATCAAGTATTGGCGTGAACGGCGTTTGCCTGACGGCGCGGTCCAGTGATCGAACGACCTTCTCCGCCGACATGTCGCGCGAAACGCTCGATCGAACGAGCCTCGGAAATCTTCGCAAAGGCGCCATCGTGAATCTCGAACGCCCGATGCGGGGCGATTCGCGGTTCGGCGGACACATCGTGCAGGGCCACGTGGACGGCGTCGGTCACATCCGCCAATTCGACCGCCAGGGCGACGCCTGGGAACTCGAAGTGGAATATCCTGAGGCTGGGTCGCGTTATATCGTGGAGAAAGGCTCGATCGCCGTGGACGGCATCAGCCTGACAATTGCGGCCCTCAAGCATTCCAACGCTTTTTCAGTCGCAATAATTCCGCACACATTCGAGAATACAAACCTCAAGGCCGCCAAAGCGGGCGTCCCCGTAAACATCGAGTTCGATGTTTTGGCAAAATATGTGGAAAATCTCATTACGCCGTATTTGTCAAAAGAGGGGAAGCCAGAAGCCAGAAGCCAGAAGCCAGAAGGAGGAAGAATCTAGATGCGTAGCTTAATACCATTCTGGATTCTGGCTTCTGGCTTCTGGCTTCTGGCTTCGTGAAATATATGCAATTCGCAACGATTGAAGAAGCCATTGCCGAGATCCAGGAAGGCCGGATGGTCATCATCGTGGACGATGAGGACCGCGAAAACGAGGGCGACCTCATGGTCGCGGCCGAGAAGGTGACGCCTGAGGCGATCAACTTCATGGCCACATTCGGGCGCGGCCTGATCTGCCTCGCCATGACCGGCCAGCGTCTCGATGAGCTGCATATTCCACTGATGGTTTCTGATCACAGCAACACGTCGCCATATGGAACGGCCTTCTGTGTATCGATCGAAGCCCGGCGCAATGTCTCTACGGGAATTTCCGCATTCGACCGGGCACAAACGATCCTGACTGCCATCGATCCGAAAACCCGGGCCGCCGATCTCGCGCGGCCGGGACACATCTTCCCGCTTCGAGCGCGTGACGGTGGCGTGCTCGTTCGCGCGGGTCAAACGGAGGCTTCGGTGGATCTCGCTGGAATCGCGGGCCTGACCCCCGCCGGCGTCATCTGCGAGATCATGAAAGAAGACGGCACGATGGCCCGTGTGCCCGATCTCATCGAGTTTGCAGGGCAGCGCAATCTGAAGATCATCACCGTGGCAGATCTCATCCGGTATCGCCTGCGGACGGAGCGGTTTGTCCACAAGGTGGGAGAGACCACCCTTCCCACACGCCACGGCGACTTCCGCATGGTCGCTTTCGAGAGCATCCTCGACCAGGAAAGCCACATCGCCCTGGTGTGCGGCAACATCGAAAACGGCGAAGACATCCTGGTCCGCGTACAGACGCATTGCCTGACGGGACACGTGTTCGGGTCGCGCGCCTGTCACTGCCACGAACAAATGGACGGCGCCATGGAGTTGATTGCAAAGGAAGGCCGTGGCGTTCTTCTTTATCTGCACGAAATGGGCCGCTCCCGGGCGGCCTCTGCCTTGCTGGAATACCACGGCAAACAGGGGGGCGATTCCAATGAGACCATCGGCCTCCGCGGCGAGCAGCGGGAATACGGCATCGGCGCCCAGATCCTGTCAGCCCTGAAAATCCACTCGATGCGAATCCTCACGAACCACCCCCGCAAACTCGTCGCCCTCGAAGCCTACGGCTTGAAAATCATCACTCAGGTGCCTCTGACGACGCGCATTTCTCAGCCGCAGATTTGACACTTGGCGGCGCCTGGACTCTGTGTTTTCATGAAGACATGAGTTCCGCAGCTCCACCTCTGATACCGAATCGACAGGTACGAGTCGTTTTATCCACGACTGCGCTGTTGTCGTTTATGTCGGTTTCCAGGGCGACGGCACTTGCCCTTGCAGAGTTGGGTATCGCTGCCTTCTTCGTGATCGGAGTTGCGCGATCCGGCATCGGAGAATCTGCGCCGTGGTTCGTGCTTGTAGCCTGCGCGCTAAGCGCGTTCGTCCGTGCCATCGACATTGAAAGCTGGGCTTTTTTCGTACCGGGGGGTTTGATTGGCCGCACGGAACGCGTTTTCGGCCCGCGTGTGGCAAACATAGCAACAGCCGCCGTACTGACGGAACGGCTTCTTCTCGTGGCTCTGGCCTGCGCGCTGTGCGGCCAGTACGCCGTGAGCTTTGGCGCGGTCTGGATGGCGAAGTGGAGCGTGACGGCGCGGTTGACGATCCAGGAACTGGTCACTGTTGGAGCTATTGTCCTCGTCGGGCTGCTCTGGACCCGAACCAGAATCGGTCTTCAGTTCCCTCCCACGGCCGTCGCAAAAGCCGTTTGGGTTAGCGTCCTCCTGATCCTCGCAGTGATCCTGCTGGGCGCGGCGACCGTCGTGCGCCACGACGTTCCTGTCCTTGAACTCGCTTTGGCGCCTCTGCAGGGCAGTGGAGTCAACGGATCTTTCTTTAGAGAGGTACT
>QHXD01000202.1:5990-6650 GCA_003223895.1 Acidobacteriota bacterium | reverse complement strand
GCGCGAGCAGCGAATGAATTTGCTCCACCACGGCTCGAGGCGGTGCGTCGAACCAGTTTTTTCATCGTTGTTCTGGTCTTCGTCCTGACGGTGTTCTCTTCTTTCTTATTTCTCGTCCTGGTACCTGCGGACCAGGCCGGGTTATGGGTCAGTACACCTCTCTCAGGCCTCGCGCACTATCTGGATCTGCCGGCAGTGGCAAATGGCCTGGTCATCGTCCTCATCCTTGTGGCCGCTTTTCTTATGCTGGTGCCGTCCGCGCATGCGGCACTGGAGGATACGGAACAGCTCCTCCGGCGTCTATCGGCGCAAGGCACACTTACCGCAGCCGGCCCCATCAACATGGCTGCAGCGGCAGCCGTGCTCGTTACCTTTGCAAGCGGGGCTCAAGTCAGCTGGCTGAGCCGAGCCTATGGAATCGCGATCGCGGCAACGCTTCTGCTGAAGATCGCGGCCATTCTTCGCCTGCGCTCGACGTGCCGTGAGCCTCAGCCGTTTTCGACGCCGATTAACGTCCGGGTGGGAAGTCGCCAGGTGCCGGTGGGACTGATAGCTGTCGGCGCTGTTGTAAGTCTGAGCGCACTCGCCATGGTGCTTCGCGGCGATATTCCCTCGATTGCCGCAGTCAGCCTGATCGGCGGTCTGGGACTGTCTATGGCC
>QHXD01000202.1:5465-5976 GCA_003223895.1 Acidobacteriota bacterium | reverse complement strand
TCTCCACATCGCCCGATGTCTCTCTCGGACAGGTCCAGGTCCGTCCGGGCAACGTGGTGGTCGGCGTCCATCACGCGGACTCTCTCGCCCACGTCGTTGCCGCGCTCCAGGCTGCAGGCGATCGAGACGTCGTTGTCGTCACGATTCGCCTGCTCGGGGAGGAAGAAGAATCGCTGGAAAGGACCGGCTCGACACGGGAGGAGCGCTATTTGTTCTCCCAGGTTGTGGCTCTGACGGAACGATATGGCCGGCCTGTCCGGCTGCTCATCGTCCCGGCACGAAATGTATTCGACGGAACACTTGCGGTTGCTTTACGGCTGAACTCGTCGGAGGTTTATGTCGGCGAATCCCGGACTCTCTCGTGCGACGAACAGGCCCGGCTCCTGGGCGAAGCGTGGGAGCGCGCCGAAAAACCCAAAAACCAACAACTCCGGCTGGTTGTTCATCGTAATAGTGGAAGAACGGACTCCTATCATCTCGGCGCCCATCCTCCTGCGTTAACGCCAGGCGA
>QHXD01000202.1:0-5452 GCA_003223895.1 Acidobacteriota bacterium | reverse complement strand
TCGGACCGGAAGTTCATCATCACGACGTCGTGCGGGCGGCACTTACACAAATGGAACAACAACTCACCGGTTCTCAACGCGAAGAAGTACTTGGCATCATCCGTGACGTGGCCCGGCCTGCGGACGAACTGGCCGCTGCAATACAGGCGCGCAACTATACACGGCTGCGGGATCTGGTTCGCAATCGTCATGCGAACGACCTGGCAGTCACTCTCACGCAGCTTGGTCTGGAGGAGGAGGTCATCGTCTTTCGTATCCTTCCCCGCAAGGACGCTGCAGCGGTCTTTCAGTATCTGTCTCGCGAGCAGCAAGAGACTTTGCTGAAGGCAATGGCCCAGGAAGACGTGGCGGCATTGTTGAACAACATGGCGCCCGACGATCGAACAATGTTCCTGGAGGAGTTGCCGGCTGAAGTCACTCGACAGATGCTTGCGCTGCTCACACCGCCCGAACGCTCGGTCGCGCTGACGCTCCTCGGCTATCCGGAGGACTCCATCGGCCGGCTCATGACGCCGCACTACATCGGCGTACGCGAGGGCTGGACCGTTCGTGAAGTGCTGGACTACATCCGCATTCACGGCCAGGACAGCGAAACATTGAACGTTGTTTATGTCGTCGATGAGGATGGACTGCTCATCGACGATGTCCGCATTCGAGAGTTCCTGCTGACCTCACTGGATAACCGCGTTAGCGATCTCATGGACAGACACTTCGTGGCGCTCAAGGCGACAGACGACCAGCAAACCGCCGTCGCCGTGTTCCGTCAATATGACCGCACGGCCCTGCCGGTGACCGACACGTCCGGGATGCTCATTGGAATTGTTACCATCGATGACGTTCTGGATGTGGCTGAAGCGGCCGCAACGAAGGAGATCCAGCGTATCGGAGGATCGGAATCCCTCGACGAGCCTTACATGCGCATCGGTTTCGGGCGAATGATTCGAAAGCGTGCCGGATGGCTCACTGCGCTCTTCCTTGGAGAGATGTTAACGGCGACTGCGATGGGAGTATTTGAGGGGGAAATCGCGCGTGCAGTTGTATTGGCATTGTTCGTTCCCCTTATCATTTCCAGCGGTGGAAACTCAGGATCACAGGCCGCAACACTCGTTATTCGTGCGCTGGCGCTTGGCGAGGTGGGCCTGACCGACTGGTGGCGCGTGGTTCGCCGCGAGGTGATGGCGGGCCTGGCGCTCGGCGGAATTCTTGGCAGCATCGGATTCCTTCGAATTTCAATCTGGTCCGCATTCTCGGATCTCTATGGTCCCCATTGGCTGCTGGTCGCAGTAACAGTCGGGTTGGCGCTGATCGGAATCGTTCTGTGGGGTACGCTCGTCGGATCAGTGCTGCCTTTCATTTTGCGGCGACTGGGATTCGACCCTGCCGCTTCCTCTGCCCCGTTCGTTGCCACGCTCGCGGACGTGACCGGCCTCGTGATCTATTTCTCCGTGGCAATGGTTATCCTTCGGGGGACGTTGCTTTAATGAAAAAAGGCCTTCTGATCCTCGGCTTCGTTCTCTGGGCTGTAGCATCCGATGCACAGTCCAGGGAAGACTTGATCTGCAACCGAACCCAGACGGTTCCAACCCGTACTAAGACACTCTGGAACGGGTTTGTGTTTGCCGTCACCCGGATGCCTGGCGCCGTGCCGGAATTGGCATGTACCGCCGAGCTTCGGGACCCGGCCGGCCGCATCGTTTTCGGCGACAGCGGCTACAGTGCGGGACTCGAAGAAAGCGCCCTCGATGTCGACAACGATGGCAAACCGGATGTCGTGCTGGTCGTGGATAGCGGAGGCGGGAATCTCGGCTTTTGGGAGTACACGGTTATTTCCTTTTCGCCAAGGCCGCACATCGTGGCAACGCTGTCGGGACCAATACTTCATTTCGAGCGCGACAGCGACGGGAAAACCTTCCTCATAAACAAAGAAGTCTTCTACGGCCTGACATCCTCGAACGCGGACGCTCCAGCCATCGAGGCGTATCGGCAGTTCCGCTCGGGCAAACTAGTGGATGTGACGGCCGAACACTGCAAATTGATTCCATCCAGACCCATCGATTCGGACCTGTCTCGTGTTCTTCAAAGCCTCTATTGCGGCCAGGTCGACGAAGCGCTGCAGCAGATTCGCCAGAAGTGGCCGGCCCAGGACCAGCCGCGGCTGGTATCCCAGATCAAGTCCGACATGGAGCTTCGCAGACCCGATATCGCCCGGCGAATGACGAACTGGAACTAAAGTGTTTCGAGGGTCAGCGAGGATCGTCAGGAGAGGGTATTCCCCTCCTGGGACAGGAGGGGTGGCTGCGCCATTAAGAAAAGATCCCGTTCCGAAGAGGCGCAGACGGGGTGCGTCAGACCGGCACGCCTACTTTTGGCCGAACTGACCACCCCGGCCGCGTCTTCAAAGGAGGCTTCGCGGCATTTTCTTGATGGCGCGTCCACCCCTCCTGTCCCAGGAGGGGAATACCCTCGCTGAGCGTTGTGGTTCAGACGAGTTGAACCTATACTCTCCTCCACTGGAGGAATGAATCCCAATGCAAAAGCTGACTCTCGGCCTGGTGTTCACGGCCATCGTGAGCGTCCTGTTTTTTGCATCCCCACCGGCTGAAGCGGGAGAGCTTCCCAGCGCAATCAGCGACCAGGACTTCTGGCGAATGGTGACGGAGCTGTCCGAGCCGGGCGGCATGTTCCAACAGGAATTCATGTCGAACGAAGATTCTGCGCAGTTCGTTATTCCAGCTTTGAAGGAGACGACGAAGCGCGGCGGAGTCTACATCGGCGTCGGTCCAGAGCAGAACTTCACATATATTGCGGCGACTCTGCCGAAGCTCGCTTTCGTAATCGACATCCGCCGCGACAATATGCTCGAGCACCTGATGTACAAGGCTCTTTTTGAGCTTTCGCAGGACCGTGCCGATTTCATTTCCCGCCTGTTTTCCCGGAAGCGGCCACCCGGCCTGGATGCGAATTCCGGCGTCAAAACGCTATTTGACGCCTACCAGGCGGTTGAAAGGAACCCCGAATTGTATGAAGAAAACCTGCGCGCCGTGATGGACCGCCTTATGAGCCAGCACAAGTTTCAGTTGAGCGAAGCCGATGCCGGAAGGGTGGCGCGCATCCTGAACACGTTTTATGCGGCCGGCCCGTACGCCTTGAGGGGATCCGGCGACAAGAACCTTTCATACGCCCAGTTGATGGCAGCCACAGATCTAACAGGCCGGGAACAGGGTTATCTTGCATCCGAACAGAACTTCAGGACAGTGCAGGAACTCCAGAGACAAAATCTCGTCGTGCCCCTGGTGGGCGATTTCGCGGGCGACAAGGCCATCAGGAGCATCGGGCAATATCTGAAAGAACGTGACGCAATAGTTAACGTCTTCTATGTGTCGAACGTGGAGCGATATCTATTCGAGCAAGGGAATCACGGCAGGCAGTTTTATACCAATGTCGCAACCCTTCCATTGGATCAATCGAGCACCTTCATTCGTTCGGTGACCCGCGACATCAGCCGGCGTCTGGAGATTCCCATATCCGACGGCAGAGAAAACTGGCGGTCGCTTCTTTTCCCGATAAGTGACTCGCTGAAAGCTTTCGCCAGCGGTCGAATTCAGACTTACCGCGAACTGTTCGAGATCGTCCGATAAACACGCTGATACGCAGGAGGGACCATGATGTTAAGAGCAAGCCGAGCGAAACTCGTGCTGTTGGCTGCGGTGTTGGTGCCGGCTTTTACGGGAACGTCCTACGCGCAGGCCGGCGCTGAGCCCATCAACAATCTGCCGAATCCGTTTCGAACGGTCCGTGATTGGGCGCATCCTCCGGGAGGAGCGCCATGGGCAGCAGTCACCGCTGTGGAGGCCGCCCCCGACGGCAGCATCTATGTGATCCACAGGTGCGCCGGAAACTCGTGCGACGGAAGAAAAGAGCCGCCCATTCTGAAATTCAATAAGGCCGGACAGCTTTTGAAGAGCTGGGGCGAAGGGATGTTCGTCTTTCCACACGGCGCTACAGTGGACGCCCAGGGAAACCTGTGGGTAACCGACGCACAGATAAAGGATGGAAAAGGTTATCAGGTCTTCAAGTTCAATCCCGATGGAAAGGTCTTGATGACACTCGGCAAGGCCGGCGTCGCCAGCGCGGAACCCGGCTTGTTTGACGAACCGACGGATGTTCTCGTGGCTCCCAATGGCGACATCTTTGTCACCGAGGGACACACCGGCGGCACGAAGGGAAATGATCGCGTTTCGAAGTTCTCCAAAGACGGGAAGTTCATCAAGTCCTGGGGCAAGAACGGAAGCGGTCCGGGCGAATTCAATTCACCTCACACCATCGCTATGGATTCGAGAGGACGCTTATTTGTCGGCGACCGCTCCAATAATCGCATCCAGATCTTCGACCAGGATGGCCGCTACCTCGACACCTGGCGCCAGTTCGCGCGGCCAAGCGGGATCTTCATCGCCAAGGACGACACGATGTATGTCGCCGACTCGGAGTCGTGGGGGCCTGACGAGCCCGGCTGGAAAAAAGGTATCCGCATCGGCAGCGCCAAGGACGGTTCGGTCAAATACTTTATCGAAGACATGGAATCGACCACCATCGATCACAGCGGGGCCGAGGGCGTAGGAGTGGACGCGGATGGGAACGTCTACGGCGCCGTCGTCCGCCGCCAGATGCTGGAGAAACACATCAAGAAGTAGGTTCGGCGACTCCGCAAAGCGTGTAATGCATCGTCCGGCTGGCCTGTTAACGACAAGACGGCGTTTCCAAGGAGAAGAACGCGTCCAATTACTTTGTAACGGCGTTTCCAAACAAAAGAACGCGTGCATCCACTTGGAAACGGCGTTTTCTTGTCATTCATTGGATCCAATCCGATTCTCTCGCGTCTTCGACCACTATTCCGTGATTTTGTCGTTAGGTGGTACGGGAACCCTGCCAGAATCCCATGGAAACCGCCTGATTTTGGGGTTTTGTGGAATTTTCTAGCCTATCGACCTTTCCGAGGTTAACCTAGGCCCCGCTCGTCGGCCGGATTCCGGATAGGGGAATCCCGGTGTGGACGCGGAACTCAGCAAATTGAAGGAAGTAAAGCATTTTGATAGCCATGAAGCCCCCCACGGAAAAGCTCAGCGATCTTGAAATAAAGGATGCCCAGTTAATCTTCGAATCGGTTTGGCAGGATCTCGAAGCCGAGTTTGGCCGTGAGAATCTGCGTTTCCCGAAAGAGATCATTCTTCTCGGCGGCGCTCCTGGCTCCGGCAAGGGCACCAACGCAGCGTTCATCATGAAGACGCGGGGCCTGACGTATCCGCCTATTGTCGTCAGCGCGATGCTCGACTCGCCTGAGGCAAGGGCCCTCAAAGACGTTGGCAACATGGTTGGGGATCGCGAAGTCGTGAGTTTGGTGCTGCGGCGCCTGCTGCGACCGGAGTATCACCATGGCGTGATCCTCGACGGTTTT
>QHXD01000201.1 GCA_003223895.1 Acidobacteriota bacterium | reverse complement strand
GTTGTTTATTAAAAGGATGAGCGATATTCACCGCATCGAGAAAGTTCTGCCCGATGCTTCCGATCCGCGGAACAAAGTCCGTGCCGTTCATAGCGAGCACAACGACTGTCCCCAGGTCACGATTCTGAACGTGGAAGGCGCGCTATTCTTCGGTGCGGCCACACACTTCGAACAGGAAATTCTCGAACACATTCCACTTATTCGGATGCTGATCATCCGGATGGGGCGGGTTCCGGTCATCGATGCAAGCGGTGAGCGAGCGCTGCTGACGATCGCCGAGAGTTGCCAAAAACATAAAGTGCGCCTGATGATCAGTGGCTTGCAACCTCAGCCTGCCGAAGTGCTCGACTCGACCGGATTCCTGGACAAGATCGGCCGTCAAAACATATTCGCCCGCACGGGACCTGCGATCGACACGGCTATCGCCAACATGGATCTCGATATGTGTTCTACGTGCCCCTACTTTGCATTTCGTGAATGCGCCGATCTAAAACGTCAGGGCGTCCTCGAAAGCGTCGACACGCGCGAAGGGGTTCTGTGACAAAAATGGGGTCGTAGCCCGATTTTTCACGCGGCCTTGAGGTCATCGTTCTGATGGTCGTCCTTCTGCTCGGACGTCGATGACTCGGTTCGTGTGCGTCTGGGGCGATTTTCAGACAAGACTCCAACGACTAGAAGAATGAGTGCGGGTATAACCGGAATAAACACCCACCCCGGCAAGACTACAAAAAAGACAATGAAAGCCAACACCACCACAGTGATGGTGACGGTTTTTCGCATTTGCTTCATGCTTCCAGCCTACACCAGTGTCATCGTTGCACGCTCGCTACAGTTGCTGCCCAAATAATGGCGACTGACCATAAGACAGCAGGCACCGGCATCAATCCGGGTGTCAGCCGCAGTCGAGATCGTCAGTAACCCCCTGGATTCATTCACCTGACACGTTCTCCTCGAGAAAGGACCCTGTACTGCATTACCCGCAGCCCGAGAGGAAAGAGTCGATGTTGCAAATCAAGAGATCACAGGAAGGCAGGAAACAAATGAAAAATCGAATCATACTTATTACATGGATATCGTTCGCGGCATTTTCCTGAAGGGCAGCGGCCTCGACGTCTTGTGGCCGCAGGTCGGCGCTCTGGCTATCTTCGGCGTGATCCTCCTCTCGCTAAGTGCCCTGCGCTTCAGCAAGCGGCTGGACTAGAATGAATTCGCCGAGGCGGATTCCCCTCCTCAGAGAGCCTCAGAGAGGAGGCGTGGCTGCGCCATCAATAAAATGCTGCGAAGCCACCTTAGAAGGCGCAAACGGGGTGGTCGCTCACGCACCATGTTTCAAGACGCATTCCGCATCGTAACTTGTGAGCGACCACCCCGGCCGTGCCACTTCGGAACGGGTCCTTTTCTTGATGGCACGGCCACCCCTCCTTCATAAGGAGGGGAATGCGGCTGGACCTGTAATTCATTCCCATCTTCTATGTCCGGTTGATTCGCAAGCCGCAGGCGCAGCACTATGAAATCAGTCATCGTCGGAATTGTGCTGATCGTTGCGGGTGTGATCGGGTTGTCGTCCGGACGGACCACACCCAATGATCGTGAAAGACTTTTGGAGGCAAGCGGGGAACGAACTATCCCACTGCCGAGGCTGGTTGGCGGAGTTGCTTTAGCGGTCGGAGTTGGATTGGTGATTGTGGGAAGCCGAAAAGGATGAGGCGCCGCTAAATTAGCAACGCCGTGGCAAATTTAGCAACGCTGCGGCTAAAGTAGCGACGCCGCGGCTAAATTAGCGACAACGCTGCAAAGTTAGCAACGCCGTTGCAAAAGATGTCGAGGCATGGCGAGGTGATTACCCGCCGATTCCATCCGCAGTAATGTAGGACTCCAGGGAATCGAGCTGCTGATGCAGCTCCTTGACCTTCTCGTCGAGCAGACTTCGCATGGAGACGATCGCCTGCGCTTTTCCTTTGTCGTCGACCACTGGAAGGTGGCGAATGTGTTCCTGAACCATCAGCCTCAGGGCTTCGTCTCCGGTCGAGCGGATTCCAATCGTTTGAACGGGTGTTGTCATTACCTCTTCAACCCTTGTTTCGCTCGGGTTTCTTCCTTCCAGCACAACGCGCAGCATGACGTCCCGTTCGGTGAAGATACCCTCAGTGCGATCTCCATCGGCCACGACGACGCTGCCAATTTGTGCAGATGCCATCGTTTCAATTGCTTCCATAACGGTCGTCTTACGCGAAACCGTTACAACCGGTCGGCTAAGAAGGGCCATGGTTTCCTCCCATTTTTGATTTACGACAGAGTATCACTAAAAGAACGCGGGCTGAAGCCCGCGACTACATTGGGGATCCGATGTTCGCCCGAATGCGATTATCCCTATTCGCCCGAAATGAGTTATCCCATTCGCCGGAAACGCGTTGTCCCCAAATGTAGTCGCGGGCTTTAGCCCGCGTTCTTCCCGTCAAAACACGAACTTCATTGCGAGCTGAATGATCCTCGGATCCTGAGCCGAGAGAATCTGTCCAAATTGGGGGTTGTTTCTGGCCGTCGTCACGGTAGCCAATCCAGGGGCGCCGGCCCGGAAACTGTTGGTCAGATTAAACGCTTCGCCGCGGACTTCGATGGTTTTTCCTTCAGTAATGCGGAAGATACGCGACAGCGCTGCATCGATTTGCCAGAATCCTGGACCGGGGATGCTCGACCGGCCCACGTTGCCGAGCGTACCTGTCGCCGGCTGCGCAAACGCTGCCGGATTGATCCAGCATGCGGGCCGAGGATTGTCGCACAGCGGATTCGCAAGAATCTGATTGGGCCGCTGAGTGTTGGCACCGCTCAATTGGAAGTCAATGCCGGTCGTTACCGTCTGGAATGCGCCCGACAATACACGGTAGCTCGTCGATAGCCTCCAGTCGGACCCGATAAGCCGCATCGTATCGTTGCTGAAACGTGGCGCCTCGAGAACCGCAGTGAAGTTGGCGATGTGACGGCGATCGAGCGCCTGGGTTCCGTCCAGAGTCGGAGTCTGGCAATTGCCGCGGTCGAACTTGCGATTGTTCGGATCCAGCAAACCGGCGCCTGTACCGCCGACGCTGGCTGCCTGCGTGATATCACCAATGCAGTGCGACCAGGTGTAATTGCCGTCGAGGCTGACGCTTCGCCCAAAACGCTGTTTCGCGGAAAGCATCAGCCCGTTGTAGCTGGCGGTCCCGTCCGACAAAAACTGATCGACATAGCCGAGGTATTGACCTTCCTGCGGGTTTCGCAGAGAAGCCAGCCGGCGCTGATTGATATTTGTCGTCGAGTTGCAGCCGGTGGTCACACCTGCGGGGCACGTGAGGGGACCCGGCACGAGCACCGCAGGGTTGAGTTGTTCGGTCAACCAGATGTGGGCAGTTTCATTGCCCAGATAGGAGACGGTAACCAGCCCGTTACCTCCAAGCTGGCGCTGGATGCTGAGGTTCCAGGAATACGTCGTCGGGGCATGGGCATCCGGTTGCTGTGCGACGAATGAGCCAAACCGCACAAAAGGCGCGTTAGAGTCAAAGGTTCCGGGGAAGGGGTTCCCGCCCGCCACAGTCGAATAGGGATCGGCGAAATTGAGCGGCCCCGGAGGTTGAACCGTGTTTCCAAACGGCGGCGCCGTTGTGGCTGTGGACATGAGCATGAGATTTGGAAAGTCGTATGAAATGCCGAACGAGGCCCGAATGGACGTCTTTCCATTGCCGTTCGGATCGAAGGCCAATCCCACTCGCGGCGCGAACTGATCGTACCGGTTCTTGACGCCCGTTTTCCCGGTGAAACCGGGATCTCCGGCAAAAAGAAGCCCGACCGGGGCATTCTTGAAGACGGTGCTCCGGACCCCTTGATTGAAGCGATCCCAACCGAAGTTATACACGGCGCTATTATTGATGCCCTGGGGCAGGAACGGTTCCCATCGCAGGCCCAGATTCGCTGTGAGCCGGCGCGATACCTTCCAGGTGTCCTGCGCATAGAGGGCGTGGTACCACTTGTATGTGAAAGTCGTGTTGGGCGTGCCCTGTATCAAGGTACCCAGCCGGCCCAACAGAAAGTCCGACATACCGAGACCAGAAGCTAGTCCGGTGAACCCGAAACCGATTGAGGAAAAGACGTTCGCCTTCTGACTGTGCTGATATTTGAAACCGGAGTAACCGAAGGCAAACTGATGCGAGCCCCGAACCATGCTGATGTCATCGGACAGGGTGTAATACATCGGGACAAATGAAGCTTCGATTGCTGTGCCGACGCCGATATTGGGCCCACCCGAAACCGTGACCACCGTCTGGTGCGGCACGAAGCAATACACTTTCACGCCGATGTCGCAGCCGGAGAAGTAATCGTCATTGTAGCGATGAACTGCCAGGCGATTTGCTGCTATGCGAAACGTGTTCACGGTATTGGAACTCAACAGATAGGTATGCCCGATTGTGGCCGACTGGGCCAGATCATCGAGACCGCCCTGCACCGTGTCCAGAATGTTTTTCGACAATGAGAAGGCCGGAGGCAACAGATACGTCGTCGCCATATACCGGCCAAATAGCGTCTGGTTCTGATTGAGGGTGTAGTCCACGCGTCCCAGGACCTGGTTTTCGTTGATCTTCGAGATCGGTCCAAAAGAAACCTGGCCGCAAGGACCAACGGCCGCGGGCAGTCTTTTCACGATTTCCAATGCCTGAGGACTGAACTGGCTCACCGGAATCTGATTGTTCGGATAATTCGCGCCGGTTACAGGGTCTCTTAATTGTTGGAAATTGCAGCCGCTGAAGTCGCCTGCAAGCATGCGGGATGTCGGAACGAAACCGGGACGATCGGCCGGATCGGATCTGGTTTTGGTTCCCTGATAGCCCGCGAAGAAGAACGCCTTGTCCTTGACGATCGGTCCGCCCAGAGTCCCGCCGTACTGGTTGCGCTTCAAAGTGTCGCGCCGGGCAGCGAAAAAGTTTCGCGCGTTCATCTTGCCGTTACGAAAGAACTCAAAGGCATTGCCGTGGAACGCATTCGTGCCCGACTTCACAACCGCGTTCACTGCCGCAGCCGAGTGCATGCCGTTCTGCGCGGTGAGTGTGCTGGTCTCAACCTTGAACTCCTGCAAAGCGTCGGGGAACGGAAACGGAAGATTCACAGCGTCAAACGGGTTGTTGTAGAGCGCTCCATCCAAATAGTATCCAACTCCATTGAGTTGCCCACCGGAGACGGAGATGTTCAAACCGCCAGGCATGCCAGCAGTGCCGGCCCTTCCTGCGGGAATCGCGCCGCCCGCCAATTGAATCAGTTCCACTGGATTGCGTCCATTGAGGGGCAATTCCAGAATGCGTTGGTTCTCGATGACGGTTCCGACGCTGGTTGTCTGGGTTTCGACAAGTGCGGCATTCGCCTCCACCTGAATCTGCTCGGTCACCGCACCTACCTGGAGCGAAACATTAATTGTTGGATTCGTGGCAACCAGCAACACGATGCCCGTCTGTACATATGTGGTGAATCCGGCCCTGCTGACCTCCAGCCGATAAGGTCCAAGCGGCAGGTTGGACAATACGTAAGTTCCGTCTTCGCTGCTGGCGACCGTGCGGACGACCCCGGTATCCGTTTGCGTGGCCTTCACTTCGGCACCACCGATAGCGGCGCCGCTCGCGTCGTGCACAACTCCTTGGATCTGGGACGTAGCTTGAGCCCAAAGGGCTATGTTATTGAAAGCGAGAAGAATAGCAAGGCCGGCGGCTATGGTGAATTCCAGGCGTTTCATAAGTCCCCCTTCACGTTAAGAGCAAGCAAATAGTAGCTTTTTCAATACGAAAAGCGTTTTTAAAGGGTCTATAGGCCAAAGCGAAGGTTACAGTCAAGAAGTTATTCAGATAGAATCAAATAAGGGCATGTTGAAAACCTTGATAACCGGGAGTCTTCCCAAACCCTCATGGCTCTCCGATCCAACTGTCCAACTGTTTGCTCCATGGGTGGTACCCCCGGAACGCCTTTGCGAAGCTCAGGATGATGCTGTACGTCTGGCAATCGAGGACCAGGAGGCTGCGGGTCTCGATATCGTGACCGACGGCGAGCAGCGCCGGCGTCATTACATCTGGGGATTCGTTAGTGGGCTGA